>JAHENW010000057.1 GCA_018610025.1 Thermoplasmatota archaeon | reverse complement strand
GGTTTTCCTTATCGACCTCAGCTTACCCTGAAGAACGTTCAGCCGTGACTTCAACTGTGAGTTCTCTTCTTTCAACTCCTTGAACCGTTTTCTCAGTACGGCGTTGGGTCCTGATGATATCTCCTCGTTCTCCTCAGTGTCCACCTCGACCTGGCCCGGATCGTAACCCTCAAGATAATAAGATAATTTGACCTGGACCTCCACAACATTGTCCTTCTCTATGTCGTAATAGACGCTCTTCCTGTCGGTCTTCAGCATGTTCCTGTGAAGCTCCCTATCCCTGGTGACCAGTATATCCTCTTCATCCATCTTGTCGACCAGTTCAAAATCGAGGATACCTTTGTATTTCTCGTCGATATCTAGAACGTCTACATCTTGAAAGTCTTGGATATCTTCCTTGACACCTGAAGGTATATTTTCATCGATTATTATCTTCATATTGGTTTGATTTGATTATGGGGTAATAACGTTTTTCTTTACAAAAAATTAATATTGGTGAAAGAGAGTACGAGAAAAAAGGTGATGATGTGGTTGTAAAAGTCGATGAAGATACGTGTATCGCGTGTGGCCAGTGTGAAGAAGTCTGCCCGGTAGATGGCATAAAGGTCAATGCCGTGGCAGTGGCCGACGAATCGAAATGTGAGGATATCGGGGACTGCGTTGAGATCTGCCCGGTGGACGCGCTGAGTCTTTGAGGTAGATCCGCTTATCGTAGGGGATAAACCTTTTATAACCTTTTTTCTTCCTCGATACCGTGATATCATGGTAGTTGATGTTGATGAAGAAACGTGCATAGCCTGCGGGCAGTGTGAACCCGAATGCCCTGTAGACGCCATCACCGTCGAAGAGGTCGCGATAATCGATGAAGACGAGTGTATAGATTGTGGGAACTGTGTAGAGGTCTGTCCGGTAGATGCGATGGCTCTCTAAGAATTTGGCTTCGTATAACTAAAAGTCATTCACAACTTCCCTTTTTTATATCTCTTGTAATACTTCAGTAATTGTTGTTCGCTCTTCCCTTTGTAATTTTTAACCTCTATATTGCTCTGTTCCAATAGGTTCTGGGAAAGTGGATCTTTATACTCCCCGTGATATATGATCTTCTCTATCTCGGCATTGATCAACATCTTGGCACATACCACACAGGGATAAGTGGTGCAGTAGAGGGTAGCGTTCTTTATAGAAACGCCGGAGACGGCAGCTTGTATTATAGCATTCTGCTCTGCGTGCACGGCCCGGCAGAGTTCATGCCTGTATCCCGATTTCACTCCCTCTCCCTTCGGTGGGAAGAAGTCCTGGCTCTCCAGCATCTTCTCCTTGTCCACCTCCTCATCCTCTTTATATTCATTTAAAAATATATCGATGTAAGGCGGGTGGATCTCTCCCCTTCGCATGCACCCGCCCATCTCATCACAGTGGGGGAGACCTTTAGGGGCCCCGTTGTAGCCGGTACTGAGGACTCTCTTATCCCTTACCATAACCGCTCCGACCTTCCGACTCAAACAGGTGGACCGCTCAGAGACTATGAAAGCCATAGCCATGAAATATTCTTCGGTGTCGGGTCGTTCCATGGGGATGTATAATATTTTTCACTTATCTAATTTTCGCGCCGCATTTCCAGTCTTCACCACCGGATCTTCCCTGTTCTAAATAAAATCAAACTGTAAGAACATTTATAAGTGCATAATTAATTTGAAAGTTCCCCCGAGAGAGGGAGCAGTTTCACTAATAGGTAAAGATAGAGGCCATCCATGAATCGGTTTGAAGGTGACTGAATATGTTCGATATAGAAGTTCAAAATGTGGTTTCCTCGGCTACCCTAGGAGAATCTTTTGACCTAGAAGAGGTCCACGATACTCTGATAGGTTCGGAGTACAATCCCGAAAAATTTAGAGGTGTGATATTCAAGTTGAGTGATAATGTGACCGGCTTGGATACGTCCGTCTTGATCTTTGGCAGCGGAAAGATGGTCTGTACAGGGGCGTTAGAAGAAGAGGATATAGAGGAGACCATAGACTATCTTAAAGATCATCTGAGTGAGGAGGGGATAGATGTCTTGGATGATGTAAAATTCGAGGTCCAGAATATAGTGGCCACCACTAACTTGGACACCACTCTAAATCTCAGCGCCATGGCCATCTCGCTGGGTCTGGAGAAGATAGAATACGAACCCGAGCAATTTCCGGGTCTCGTATATAGGATGAACGAACCTGATTTAGTGCTGTTGTTCTTCGGCTCGGGCAAGGTCGTATGTACGGGGGGAAAAGAGCTAGATGACATAGAAAATGGGGTCGAGAAGGTTTCAAAGGAATTGATAAATACGGGTTTCCTACCAGAGAAAAATAATTAATAGTTAGTTCATTCTGCTGTGAGTATATGGATCTAAAGGAGCAGTTAGTAGATACTTTCAAAGATGCCGCCATCGCTTTTCTCATACTCCTGATAATTCTAGGTTCACTCTATGGATACAGCGGCCGCTGGCCCCCAATGGTGGTGGTGGAGTCGTCCAGCATGAGTCACAGCAACCCCAGCCAGCTGGGGGTGGTGGATCCTGGGGATATAGTCGTAGTCAAGCAGACCGATAACCTGGATATCGAGACCTATGTGGAGGGAAAGGCAGACGATCACAGGACCTATGGTCAGTACGGGGATGTGATAATCTATCGGAGGTTGGGGAATCCCAGGAGGACCCCGATAATCCACAGAGCCGTTATCTATCTTATGTATAATGAGACTTCCCATACCTTCGACATACCTGCTCTTGAAGGTCTGGAATATGGAGAAGATTGGACCACCTCTCAGGGAGAAAGGACAAGGGGGTTGAATGGAAGCGTTATCATCCACGACTATGGATATGATGATATACAGGTGAAGATCGACCTGAAACCCTTGACAGATACTGGCCACTCTGGATTCATCACCATGGGTGATTCGACCAGGACGAACGCCCCCATGTACGACCAGCGCTCTTCTATCTGTCCCGAGCCCGTGAAGAAGGGATGGGTAGAGGGGAAGGCAAGAGGAGAACTGCCCTGGTTCGGTACATTAAAATTGATCACTACTGGGAAAACGGGAGATATACCGATGAATACCTGGGTCAATCTGAGCATATCATTAGCCGTTATCTTGGGCGTTCCTTTCATCCTGGACGTGGTGGAGAGGAGGTACTGGGAAAAGGAGGAAGAAGAGGAGAAAGAAAAGAGTGCAAAAGAAGGAAGAACAGAGGAAAAGGAGAAAGTACGAAGGGCCGCTCGAGCATTCGTTGGTGAAGGGGGAGACGAGAGAGGGAGAGATGAAAGAGGGGGAGGAGAGGATTCGGGGGACGCAGTCGAAGCAGATTTATAAGTGGCCCATCCTGATAATCAGCTATTCCTCACATCAATTTAGCTTGACGGTGACTGCCTATTTTCAGTTCTTCCACCGATTCTATCGAATCGTCTTCCTCTATCATATTGATGGTGTCCGATTTCGGAACACTAGCCTGGATCTCCTTGGTTCTGCCCCTTCTTCCGAAGGACTTGACCCTGGCATTTATCAGGCCCAACATGTCCAGTTCAGAGATGAGATCGGTTATCCTGCGCTGGGTGAGGGGGTCCATACCGGATAGACGGCACAGTTCTTTATAGCCGGAGTAAACCTCACCGGTAGTGAGCTTATTTTTACCGTTAGATTCTGAAAGCAGGATCGAATACAAGACGAGTTTCGAATGATGTGGCAGCGTCGTTACCGCTTCACGGACGCAGTCCTGCTCTATCTTGTTCTTGGCCTTGTAGACGTGATTGGTATCCACCATTGTGCATCTTTCACGTTCGGCTATCTCGGTGGATACCCTCAGGAGATCGAGGGCCCTCCTAGCATCGCCGTGTTCTTGAGCGGCGAGTGCGGAGCAGAGAGGGATGACATCGTCCTCCAAGATGTCCTCTTCGAAAGCGCTTTTAGCCCTGTCCGAGAGGATATCCTGCAGTTGATCTGCATTGTATGGGGGGAAGATCATCTTCTCCTCCCCGAGCCTGCTTTTCACCCTGGGATCCAAGAATTCAGTGAATTTTAGATTGTTAGATATCCCGATCAAACTGACCTTACTCTGTTCTAACTCAGAGTTTATCTTGGAGAGGTGGTAGAGGACGGAATCTCCGCTCTTGGATACCAACTTGTCCAGCTCGTCCAGTATAATCACCACGACCTTGCGCTCCTCATCTATACGGTCTTTTAGTGATCCGTATACCTTTTCCATGGGCCAGCCAGTGAACGGTATCTGCTCATCCCAGTCCTCTACAAACTTATTCCCGATATTCTTCATCACTCCGTAGTGAGTATCCACCACCTCACAGTTTATGTAGACGTATTCCACCTGGCCGATGTCGAATTTATCGAATTCTTCATCCAATCTACTCTCGCTAGCATCCCTTTTTAATCGTTGAACCTCTCTTTCAAGGTACCTGACCACCGCTGTTTTACCGGTACCGGTCTTTCCGAATATCAGCACGTTCGAGGGTCTCTCTCCCCTCAGAGCAGTGACCATTATTGAAGCAAGATCCTGGGTGTATTCCTCTCTGTGAGGTAATTCTTTAGGTATGTAAGATGGACGGAGTATGTCTCTATCTCCCTTATAGAGTGGTTTTGAATCTATATAATTACTGAAAACGTTCTCCTTCATTTGCTATCTCCCCTAATTTAGGTATATCTTGCTTTTGCATCATTTTTAGTACCTTCTTATCCTTACTCTCCGAGACTACAACCCCTCCGTTTCAAGTGGAAAATGAGGCCAAGTCGAAGCTAGTTAAGTAAGGCCTCTAAACCTCAATCAACTATATCTCCGGGGGTTGCTTCTAGGGAAACTTGACATAAAACATTAGGTTAAAAAAGATTTCGTCAGACGCTCTCTGGTACTTTTCATTAAGGGATATAAAAAAGGGGGCGTATGACGCTTTATATACCTTTATATAGTAGTAAATTGTATGATGTATAATAATGTGTCTATATATCTATCTTTTTCCCTTTTTTCCGTCGCTCCTTGCCGATAGTCCGCCGCGTTTTTCGGGGAAAATCTGCCGGTAGCAGAGAGGATCCGTCCCTGTAATCCCGCTTTATACTATTACTTGTCATTTTATCATATTTCATGTGCAGATACGTCGAAGGACCGGACTTCTTTCGGTGGATAGTCCCCAGCTTCGATCATTTCGATTAAGCTATCTCTAACACCCATTACCTTTCTCCTCATATCGTCATTCAACTCGGCCTCTCGGAATTCGTCCTGGTCTAGAACAATATAATCCCCTCGAACATCGACCCATATATCCAGGATTAGATCGGTAGCCCTGATTCCTTCTTTCGTTCTCTTTGGCGGGGTCCTTATGTCCGAGTAGTATCCTGTAAATCTCTTTTCTTTATCAAAGACCTTGACAACATTGAACCATCTGTCAAAAAGGTCGAAGAGGACTCCATGATAGCCGTCCTCGATGAGAATATCTTCCTTTGCGATAAATGGTTTTTTGAGGCGGAATACGAAAGAGGAAACGATCATCTCCTCCGTATCCGCCAGAAGTTCCTGTTCCCAGGCTCTAGCTTCTTTTCCTACTCGTTCGTACCTTACCGTAACCATTATCCTTCTACAGGACCGATGGGGAATATAGGTTTGCCGTAGTACTCGTTGGTCACTTCGGCCAGGGCGGTGTAAACGGCGCTGAAGCCGCAGATTATGCCTTCGATGCCAGCGATGGTGGCCACGATCGGGACGAATTCTCCGATGGCCAACAGGAAGAACAGTATGGTCAGCGTAGAGAAGACGACCTGGAGAGCTCTGTTCAATTTTAAGGTTGAGAGGAACATCCATCCAGTGAACAGACCCCACATGGACAAGTAGGCCGCCAGACCGGCAGGACTGGGGAAGGCTACACCTGGTACGAGCTCTGGTATCATAACGATGCCGACAAAGCTCAGCCAGAATAAACCATATGAGCTGAACGCAACGGCC
>JAHENW010000056.1 GCA_018610025.1 Thermoplasmatota archaeon | reverse complement strand
GTCGTTCTCTCCCAACTGCATCAGGACCCACCCCTTCTTGCTGAGTAAGCGTGACATCTCTTTATCCTCTTCAGTCTTGGATGAAAGCCCTTTCTCGGTGTATTCCAGGGCTTTTTCATATTCTCCTTTATAGATGAATACGTTGGCTATCTTCCTGTATAATGTAGCTTTCTCTCCTTCTTCCTCTGCCTCCAACGATTTTTTGTAGTGGTCTAGGGCTTCGCCGTATCTGCCGATGGTCCCATAAACGTCGCCAAGTCCTCGATGCACTCTGATCAATCTTTCCGTCTCCTCCTTCTCCATCAGCGAGAGAGCGTTCTTGTAGAATTCCTGCGCCTCTTCGTTGGCATGCCTCTCTATAGCCTTGTCACCCGCATCCAAAAGATGCTCAACCGCCCTTTTGTCCCCGGCCTTGTAGAAGTGATGTGCGATCTGTTCCACTTTTTCGTCGCTGTCATACAGTTCTTCGTAGCTCTCTGCCACTATCCGGTGGTACTCCTCCCTCAGCTCCTCGTTCATGCCGTTGTAAAGGACCCATCTAATCTTCCGATGGTCGAATTTATATTTTTTCTGGAGGGAGTGGATCAAGTTATGGGCTTTTTCGATCCTGTTCAGGTTCTTTAGCAGTTTCATCCGGCTTATCTGCATAGACTCCTCCAACACATCGCTCTTGAACTCCTCTCCCACCACACTGCCCCACTCCAGTATCTCCCGCTGATCTTTCATCAACCTTTCGAGCCTTCTGACAACCAGGTCCCGCACTTTGGATGGTATATGGACATGATCTAAGGTCTCCTCCACCCCCCATACTTCGTCATCCCTCACAAGATGTTCCTCCTCTACAAGGAGCCTGAGAACTTCTAACAGAAAGAGGGGATTCCCCTCGCTCTCCCTGTACACTTCTCTCACGAATTTGTCCTTGAGATCTATCTCTCCCAATGTTTTCTCTATGAACCCCTCTATCGCTGATTCATCTAGTCTCTTCAGCTCTATCTTTTCGAAAAGTGATTCCCTGTTCATGTTCTGGAGGATCTTCTTCAATGGGTGCGGTTCCTCCCCGTGTTCCTTTATTATATCTTCCTCTCTGTAGGTCCCCAATATCAAAACCTTGTCATCTGTGGTATTTCTTGATAGATAATGTAGCGCTTTCAACGAAGTGGGGTCAGCCCATTGTAAGTCGTCTAAAAATAGAACGATCGGCTGGTGGGAGGAAAGCCTTTGGAGGCCCAACAGCATATTATCGAAAAGATTCTCCTGCTTTATCTCTGGATCATCGACAAGGTACTCACCCTTATACTTTCTAGATTTTATGAACCATTCTATCTTGGGTTTCACTTCATCCGCTTCCTCCATATTCCCATCCCATGAGTCGAATCTTTCCCCTATCTCCAAAAGAGTTTCCCTCATATCTTCGATCAGAAATTCATTGCTGGTCCCCTCTATCACGGTGGCCAAAGAGAGTCCTCCGACGGTCTGGACCAATATATCGTGTTCCCCGTATCCGATGGTATTGAGTTCTTCGCCCTCCTCCTCCCCCATCATAGACAAAGAATCATCAACAAAGTTTTCCACCGCGTTCAACATGGATGCGAATATATCGGGGTCGAGGTCGCTTTCCTCTCGCTCTGCCTTCGTCACCAAGAGTCCAGATTCGTCTATAAGGTATGCGGATATGACCCTTGGGGGAGGATCTTCTGATATAAGATGATACAGGTCCGCATCCCTCAGGGCTTTTCGGATCGGCATCAGGGGCTGCAGAGCATCGGTCAGACAGGTTCCCCTGATGATATCTCCTGCCTGATCCTCGATCTTCCTCAACAACTCTTCAACCAGTCGTGTTTTACCTATGCCGGCTTCTCCAGAGATGAAGACGGTTCGGCCGTTACCTTCTTGAACATCTTCCCACACATCCTCTAGTCTATCCATCTCCTCGTGTCTTCCTATCAATTCAGGTTGGAATGATATATCTGGCATCTCTTCCCTCATAATCCACGTATTGTAGAAAAGTATAAAGTTTTTACCTATATGAATCAATGAATACTGCGCATCGAAGGTTTTTACCGGTCATTTGAAGAAAATCGCTCTCTATTTCACTCCCTCACAAAATATATAACATAATATTCATCTATAAAGACAGTGCAGAGATGATATACTTGGTCGATCTCGAGGTACCTGAGGAAGTCGAGGAAGAATTGGAGCAGAGTGGAGGAGTGTTGGAACTGAAGAAAAGTATCGATGAAGAAATGATCGAAGAGCAGAGTGATATTTATAAAGCGCTGTCAGACCCGTTGAGATTGAAGATCCTGATCCTTCTGGGTAAACAGGACCTCTGTGTGTGCCTTTTAAAAGATATGCTGGACATCGCCGATTCAAAACTATCTTATCATCTCTCTATTTTGAGAGATGTCGGACTGATAGAGGGTGAACGGAAGGCAAATTTTGTTATCTACCGCATCACGGAAAAGGGAAAGAGGTTTTCACCGTAAATTCTAGGGTTCCTTTTGTAACTCTATCTCTATTTTTTTGGATACCTTTTCCCTGGAAGGGACCTCATCCGATGCTATCTTGTCACCGTTCACGTAGGCAGAGGGGACCTTCCTTTGTTTTCCGTCCGGATCCCTCTGATATCCTTCGGTAGGTTCTACACTCATCTGGGACCCGGCGTAGTACACATCCAATCTCAATCTGTTCGGATATTTTTCAACGAAATCTTCCATCATATCGATCAATTTATTACATTTGGATGTAGGAGGAGAAGCCACCAGGAGTTCGATCCTCAACTCATCATCAGTCATATCTTTTCACCAGCCTCTCTACTAATTTTTTAAGGTCTTCTTGGAAATGTTCCTCGAGGGATGAATTATCTATGATATGTACAGAGTTCGTATGAGAAGTGTCTGATAGAGCATCAACCACTCGGTCCAGCTCATCCTGATCTGATACTAGAAAATCGCCCTTTATAGATGCTTCTTTGATAACTTCCCCTTCGATATCGGCTGAAAGCACGATGACACCTCCTTTTCCTTTTGTGGAGACCGTGGCTGACCTCGACCGCTGTTCCTTATATGTCCAACTATCCAATGAATACTTGTTTTGATAGAGTTCTTCTATCTCTTTCTTTTCTTTATCGGCTAGTTCTCCTTCTTTCAGATCGATCTCTAAGATCGAAGAAATGTTATCCCGAAGGAGTTCCATAACCTCCTCAACATTTACTGAATTACCGACCAGATCGCTTAAATTCACCACTCTATCCTTGACATCTTTCACGTCTTTATCTTCGAATTTTTTCATGCTGGGGGTGAGTGTGTTGTTCAGATCATCTTTATCCACATCAACCAAAAATGTACCGCTGTGGACCATCCCAGAGTACCATTCGATCTGTGCTGACCCGTATATCTTTTTTCCGTCGACTATCACATCGTTGATACCGCTCGTCTGCCCTTCTAGATCGAATTCATCCAAGGTCTTGATCACTGCTTCACCCAGGACCCGATACAGGTCGGATGCTTCTTCGATCCCTAAT
>JAHENW010000055.1 GCA_018610025.1 Thermoplasmatota archaeon | reverse complement strand
TGGCAACGCCCTCTGGCGAATCGCTGCCCGGACTGTCCCTAGCGCCCTTTATAGGGGCCATCGGGGCAACCGCTCTTTTCTACGTAAAAATCAAAAAGAGTTAACCACGGCAAGAATCCGTCCTCTAAAAGATTTTAACTGTGTATATAAAAAGAGGGACATTTGCCTAGTATATATGCAGGGATATGCAAACCGAAATAATTTAAATGGTTTTCAATATAGGGGTAAAAAAGTTAGAGACTAAAAGGGGACTCGACAGCCGGATAAATCGGAGGAAAATATGTCTCTGGAAGAAGGAGCGAGAACAGCGGTAAAGACGTGCATGGGGGTCAAACCCGAAGAGAAAGTGGTCATCGTCACAGATGACGAATCGTTGAATATCGGAAAGGAGTTGAGAGCCGCCGCTCTAGATATAACTAACCATGTGAGATTTTTTAACCTGGCCATATATGGAGATAGACCTCTGTCCAAATTCCCTGAGGCTATAAAGACCGAAGTCGAACAAGCAGACGTCACTTTCTGGACCGCTCATTCCTATGAAGGTGAATTGGAGTCGGTGAGACAGCCGTTCATCTATGCCGCTCTTGCGGGTGGAAGGCACGGTCATATGGTGAACGTCACGGAGGACCTGATGGAATCCGGCATGGCAGTAGATTATGATCAGATAAAGGAATTCACTGAGAAGCTTTTCGATAAACTGAAAGGGGTTGAAACCATCAGGGTCGAGAACGAGCAGGGTACCGACATCGAGGCTACTTTTTCGGACAGGCGGAAATGGGTACCCTCTACCGGTATCTATCACGAGCCCGGCCACTGGGGCAATCTCCCCGATGGAGAGATATATACCGCTCCCTGGACCATGGAGGGGAAGATAGTGGTAGACGGTTTACTGGGAGACTATTTTCCCAACGAATTCAAGCACGCGGACCTGGAGGAAACACCCTTGACCGTGATGGTGGAGAACAATGAAAAACCCCACTCCACGGATATATCCTGTGATAACGACGAGATCGAGAAGGAAGTGAAGGACTACCTATCTAGACATGAATGCTCCTCATTCGTAGGAGAGTTCGGATTGGGCACGAATATATTTTTAGAAGAATTCAGCAATAATCCGCTTCAGGATGAGAAATATCCAGGAGTGCATATCGCCTTCGGCGATCCCATCGCGGAAGAGACCTACGCCAATTGGCAGTGTCCCGAGCACCTAGACATGATACTTACCAACTGTAACGTGTGGCTGGATGACGAGAAGATAATGGAGGACGGGGGGTACCTGATAGAGTAGAATTTTACAGAGATCGGACGGCCTATCACAACTTATTTAAAAGATATATGTGATATGATAGTAGTGGATATGAGGTGATATGATGGGAGAATTGATGCTGAGAAGTCCCGCCTTCGAAGATGGTGAGAAGATACCGAGAAAGTATGGCTACAAGGAGGATGATGTAAATCCGCCCTTGAAGATCAGTAGGATACCAGCAGGAGCTGAATCCCTAGCACTGGTCATGGACGATCCTGACGCGAAAGAACCCGCCGGTAAGATCTGGGACCACTGGGTGGTATGGGACATCGAGCCCAATACCTCAGAGATACCAGAAAATTCCATCCCTCCCGGAGCCATGGAAGGAAAGAACGATTACGATAAAAGAGGGTACGGAGGACCAAATCCCCCGGACAGAGAGCACACATACCGGTTCAAACTGTATGCCCTTGATACCACACTAGATCTACCTCCAGGTTCGACCAAGGAGGATGTAAGAAACTCCATGAAAGGGCACATACTGGATAAGGCAATGCTGACCGGTACTTACGCGCCCTGAATGCCCGGTTAAACCTTTTTTCTTATTTTTCATTCCACGAATCAACGGCCGATTTCAACCTTTTTCTGTACCCCTTTCCCCCTATCTCCTTCTCCCTGAGTGCCAAGGTACCGCTGGGCTGTGTGCCGGATATCCTTTTCAACTCTTGGAATGTTTTCTCAGATCCTGAGCTGCTGCATGTGCAGAAAAAAGCGACTTCTTCTATCTCCTCCCTCTTTCTATTGATATAGGTCCTCACAGCCGGGGTCGGATAGCCGGCCCATACAGGCGTTCCTATGATCAAAAGGTCGTATTCTGTGGGCGATTTTTTCGGTTCCTCGATACGTGTTTCCTTCTTTCTGAAGGCAGCCCATCCAGCGCCCAAGAAGCCAAAGATACCGGTTCTGTCCTTCCTGTCGACTATCCTCTCTATATGGGCACCCATCATCTTAGATAGATCGCGTGCAACTTTTTCTGTATTGCCCGTCCTGGAGTAATAAGCTATCAGGGATGTCATCATATGGATAATTGATAACTATCCACTTAAGACTTTCTTCTTTCTTGAATAAAAAAAATTATAGATGGTGAGAGAATTGGGGTGGTAGGATGAGCGAAGACAAGGACTATTACCAGATGGAGGTCGAAGAGGCACTAGATGCCCTAGACACCTCCAAGAAAGGTCTGTCCAAGGACGAGGCCTACAAAAGACTAGAGAAGTACGGGAAGAATGAACTACGGGCGGGGGTCAAGACACCAAAATGGCTGATGCTTCTCTCCCAGTTCAAGGAACTACTGGTGATGGTTCTCATAGTGGCTGGGATCATATCGCTCATCCTCGGAAGCTACAAGAACGCAGCGGCCATGTTCATCATCGTCATAATAAACGCGGTCATAGGTTTCTTTCAGCGCTACAAGGCCCAAGCGATAATCGACAAATTGAAGAGCCTGATCAAGTCACCGGCTAGGGTGATGCAGGGCGGTGAGATGAAGGAGATAAGCCAGGAAGAGCTGGTCCCCGGAGATATCGTGAAGGTCGAGGAGGGTGACAAGATACCCGCTGACATGAGGATAATCAAGTCCTTCAATCTACGGACTAATGACTTTTCTTTGACTGGGGAGTCCATGCCCCAGGAAAAACAGTCCAACGCTATAAAGGAAGAGGTGCCTCTAGCCGACAGGGACAACATGGCCTACGTCGGTACCACCGTTGCCTCAGGTAATGCTCAAGGGGTGGTGGTGGCAACGGGCATGGACACCGAGATGGGTAAGATAGCAGATATGACCCAGGAGACCGGTGAGTTAAAATCTCCACTGCAGGAAGAGTTGGACCTTCTGGCAAGACACCTAACAACGATAGTCATAGTCATCAGCGTTTCCCTTTTCTTCATCGCCCAGTGGCAGGGCCTGTCATTGACTGTGAGTATGATATACGCCCTGGGAATAGCCGTCTCATCGGTCCCACAGGCTTTACCAGCACAGGTAACGGTGGCCCTGTCTACCGGTAGCAATCGTCTGGCTAACAGAAACGCCGTGGTCAAGAATCTATCATCCGTAGAGACACTTGGATCCACTACCGTGATCTGCACCGATAAAACAGGGACTTTAACGAAAAATGAGATGACTGTTAAAAAAGCGTGGTTCGACGGAAACGAGTACGAGTTCACCGGCATCGGCTACAAGCCAGAGGGGGGTATCGTCGACGAGGATGGGAAAGAGCTGAGTAAAGGACAAATCGACGAGATCGAGATACTCATGGATGCCGCTACCATGGCCTCCAATGCCGAGATCCATCCTCCCGACGACGAGCATGATGGCTGGTATCCCATCGGCGATCCCACCGAGGCGGCACTCATTACCATGTCAACCAAGATCGGTACTCGGGCGGAAGAAGAGGACGAGGAGAACCCCGAGCTGATAGAGTTCCCCTTCGATTCTGAAAGAAAGAGGATGAGTTCGGTGAGGGAGATAAAGGAGGAATACTCCGACGAGAAGATATCCGAGGCACTCGAGGGGGAAACGCCCGGTAGAGTGGTCCTCGCAATGAAAGGGGCCACCGACAGCATCCTCTCGATAAGCAAGTACATCTATAGAGACGGTAAGGCGGTGCCTATAAAGGAGAAGGACAAAGAGGAGGTCCGGAGGATAAACGAGAAGTACTCTGAGAAGGCTATGAGGGGACTGGCCATGGCCTATCGACCCCTCGAACCTAACGGAGAGGACTACATCGAGGAGGAGGTGGAGAGGGACGTGATATTTTTGGGATTGGTTGGGATGATCGACCCGCCCAAAGAAGGTGTGGAGGAAGCTATCTCTCACTGTCATGAGGCCCACATCCGTTCGTTCATCATGACCGGGGATCACGCGGTGACCGCTAAAGCAGTTGGTGAGGAGATCGGCCTGGCCGAGGACGGCTCTTCCCCGGTGATAACCGGCTCGGAGCTCAAGGAGATGAGTGATAGCGAGTTGGTAAAGACGATGGAGAAGCACGACTCCCTGATATTTTCAAGGGTCGATCCCGAGGACAAACTGCGGATAGTCGATCTGCTAGAGAAAGAAGATGAGATCGTAGCCGTGACCGGTGACGGGGTGAACGATGCGCCTGCCCTAAAGAGAGCTCATATCGGCGTTGCTATGGGTGAAAAAGGGACGGATGTGGCCAAAGAAGCCTCTGAGCTGGTCCTTCTAGACGACAGTTTTCCAACGCTGGTACACGCCGTCAGAGAGGGGAGGACCATATACAATAATCTTAAGAAGACTGTACTGGCTTCCATGACTACAAATGGCGCCGAGCTGACCACGGTATTGGCCGGCCTGGCTGCCATCGGTCTGCTTGGATGGGGTACATGGGCCATACCTATACTCGTGATACAGATACTGGCCATCGATCTATTGGCGGAGATCATGCCGCTCACATTCTTAACTTACGATCCACCTTCAGAGGCACTCATGCGCTCGCCTCCACGTGAGAGAGAAGAGCATATATTGAATAGATTCACCTCTACGGAAGTGGTCTTCTTCGCACTGCTTATAGGCGCATTGGCCGTGGGTAACTTCTGGTACTACCTTCAAAGCCATGATGTATCCCTCCTGGGTGCGACGAAGCCGATCATGCTCTATGCCAAGGCCACCACTGTCAGCTATCTAACAATAGCTTTCTGCCAGTTCATGAACATCATGTCGAGAAGGTACGAGTATGAGAGTATATTCAACAGGAATTTCTTTTCCAATAAGATAATAGTCTATTCGATACTGGCGTCCATCGGCCTCATATTCATGGGTGTCTACGGCCCGGTGATAAGTGATTTCCTGGAATTCGCTTCCATCGGTCTTCAGGGATGGATCCAGGTCGTAGTAGGCGCTGGCATCTTCCTGTCGGGTCACGAGATACTGAAATTTTTCAAACGCCTGAAGAAAAAGAGTGATTAATCCAGCGACTTCTCCATCACTATGGCATTATCGTCGTTCTTATAATAATCCTTTATAACACCCACGTATCTGAAACCCATGTTCTTGTAGAAGTCGAAGGCCCCTCTGTTGTGAGGGCGCAGTGTGAGTCTCAGCGACGGGACATCCATCCTTTCGATCAGTTCGTCTATGAGTCGGGTACCGATACCTTCTCTTCTAAAATCTGGTAAAACGGCTATGGAGACCAGAAGCCCGTACTCGCCGCGGATGTCACCCATGATATACCCGACTACCTTTTCATCCACCTCGGCCAACAGAAAAATATCGCTGCCCAGAAATTTCTCGAAGATGTAGGGTGAATAGGGATGGTCGAAGGACTCTTTTTCTATTTCAACTATCGGCTCCAAGTCCTTCTCTTCGCAGACCCTGATGTCCATATGGAGGAGATGGGGATAGAGGTTTTTAGGTTTTCTGCACGGTGAAATAGGCAGGTAAATTTTATAAAAAAAAGACATCGTACAGATGATCATGAGCCAAAGTGATGAAGACCTGGAATGGGAGCCGTCTGGTAGATTCAAGCAGATAATGGAAAAGGACGAGGTCACGCCCATGGACCTCAAGGAGGCACTGATGGAATGCTACATCAATGCCAGCGGTGGTGACGACGAGATCGCGGTTAACATACTCAAGAAACAGTTCAAAGAGGCCGGAGCCTCATGGAGGGAACCCACGGTTTCAGAAATAAAAGAGGTCATGGACAGATTGGCCGATATCTCGGAGGATTTCAGGGATGAGGAGTTGGTCAAGGAGAACTACCAGAAGATGATGAAGTTGATAAGGAAGAAGATGGACGATATGGTGGAGCTTTAGACCTCGTGCTCCACCCTTTCGGCGATGTTTTCTAGATATCCGCCTCTCTCACGGGTTTTACATTTCCTCCTAATAAATTATATCAGTACTTACATAAATTTCTTTAGGGCTAATTTGATTTTTGCTAAATCTTTTTTAGTACTTTACAGGCCATCCCACAACATAATCGGCATCATTATAAACCCAGTATCCTTCTCCAGCAGTCAACTTGTAGCTACTCAATTCTTCAATATATTCGAGATTGTATTTCTTTGAGGCATTGAATACGCCGATCTTACTAACTTCCTCAGGTAATGTTTCACTGGCCTTCTTCTCGGTACTACATGGAAAACCGACCATGTTCCAACCGATATCGAGTGTGATATTTGTTGAAATCGGTACCGTGCCAGTGACGTTCAGAGTGTCGTTGGAAATCATATGTATCCATATCCCGATGGTATTATTCCAATACTGCAAGTCATCGTAACGGGGTCGTCTATCTGGTGAATAGGTTTTCCATTCATCTAAAATATCAGAATAATACATGACCTTATCATAACTTTCTGAGATGCCGGATGTAGAGTTCTCAAGGATATTCACTAAGGAGGTGTTATCCGGT
>JAHENW010000054.1 GCA_018610025.1 Thermoplasmatota archaeon | reverse complement strand
GCTTCAACTTTCTCACCAGCTTTCGTAAGGGCCGATTCGTTGTAATCCAATATAACCTGGCCACCACAGCAGTCGAGTTTCTCTGGATAATCTTCCGTTTCTATCCCTATAATCTCCATGAGCTCTTCCAATTTCTGGGGGTTTTCAGAATCGTCGGGCCTCTCAAGATCGTTAGGTCTGATGGTATTACATCCATAATGAGCCGCAAAAGTGATATCATCAAACGGCTCGTCCACCTGCTCTTTTATCTCCTCTAAACCTATCTCATCATGAAGGAGATCCAGTGTGTGGTATAGTTCAGTAACCCCCTCGTAATGTAGGTCCTCTTCCTCCAGTTTCGAGTTTACTTTATCTTTAAGGTCAGGGTTTTCCTCAAGCTCTTTCTTCGCCTCGGTCAAACCAAGATGACAGATCGGACATGGGGCATAGAGATCTATATCCTTTTTCTCACAGAGTGCCATGTTCCTCGCTGAAAGATATATCGTCGTGAACATGTTTATAGTCCGGAGAGGTGCTCCACAGCAAGTAGCTTTATCTAGATCCACCAACTCTATACCGAATTCGGGAAGTACCTCTCGGATCGACAACTCATAGGCATATTGTTCGGTGGGAATCACACATCCAAGGTATAGGCCAAGCTCTTCCATAATATTCACCCTAAACTCTCCTGGGTAGCTTTCATCAGTATCTGCTGCACTTTATCCATATCCTCGGGTTTGGGCACCGGAGGCAGATCAAGATCATCCCTCTTCCTGGTCTCATTCGCTCGGTTCAAGACCTCTTTAGGCTGCTGGATCATACCGTTTCCGAGCACGGATTGCAGCATCTTCTGAAAACCGCTAGGTATCTCTTTCCCTGAAGCGACAGCAAGGTTCTTCAGTGCGAAAATCACTCTGACCGGTGATAAGTCCTGCGGGCATCTTTCCTGGCTCTTGAAACACTGCATGCAGGTCCAGATCTCGTCTGAATTCACCAACTCATCGATGAAGCCGGCTCTGGACTTGCCCATAATGGAATGAGGTTCCAGTTCCAGTAGGATAAAGGCTTCACACCCTGATGTACACTTACCACATTGATAACAAAAATCAGGTATATCTTCCTTAAGGGCCTCTAACGTTTCTTCAATCTTTTCCTGTTCGTCTTCGTCTGGTTCCGCCATCGAGGTCAGATCGATCAGGCTCATCGTTTCACCGGTTCACTCATTCTCCTTTAAATTCAGGTTCTCTTTTCTCTATAAATGCCTCACAACCTTCCTTTTGATCCTCTGTTTTGAAACATCTTTCGAACTGCTCGGATTCTATTTTTAACCCCTCGTCAAGGGGGACCTCGTACCCCTCGTTCATCGATGATTTAGCGTATTGAAGAGCTAAAGGTGCATTGGAAGATATCTCCTGGGCTATCTCCAAAGAGAAATCCATCAGTTCATCTGCTTCTACGACGTGATTGGCCAGTCCTAGCCTTTTAGCCTCTTCAGCGTCGATATTCTTACCGGTAAATATCAATTCCTTGGCAGGGCCCATGCCTATCAATCTTGACAGCCTTTGGGTCCCTCCGAACCCCGGGATGAGACCCAGTCCTACTTCTGGTTGACCGAATTTTGCCTTCTCCGAAGCGATGATAAAATCACAGCTCATCGCGACCTCAGTTCCGCCTCCAAGGGCGAAGCCGTTAACCGCGGCTATCACCGGTTTTGAAAGATTTTCTATACGATTTAAGATAGACTGCCCTTTTTGAGAAAACTCTCTCGCCTCTCCTGGATCCATATCCTTCATCTCTTTGATGTCAGCTCCTCCTACGAAGGCCTTACCTTTTCCGGTCACTATGGCCACCCTGCTTTCGTCGTTCTCCACTTCGTTTAACTTCTCATCCAATTCGTCCAAAAGTTCTGTACAGATGGCGTTTACCGGGGGATTATCTAATTTTATTATTGTTACGTCTTCTTTTCTTTCTATCTCGATCATGTAAATCAACCTCAGCTGTAATCGTAGAACCCTTTTCCGCTCTTCCTGCCCAGCTCCCCAGCTCTCACCTTCTTCTTTAGGAGAGGGCACGGTCGATATTTTGAGTCATTGAACTCTTCGTATAGCACTTCCATTATATGAAGTACGGTATCGAGGCCGATCATGTCGCCTAACTTCAGAGGACCCATGGGATGGTTCATCCCGAGTTCCATCACTTGATCTATCTCTTCAGCCCCCGCCACACCGTTCTGGAGACAATAGATCGCCTCATTTATCATCGGTATCAAAACTCGATTAGAAACAAAACCGGGTGAATCGTTCACCTCTACCGGTTCTTTCCCCATCTCCTCGGCAACAGAGATTATGGTTTCTGTGGTTTCGTCCGAGGTGGTCAGGGCTCTTATGACCTCGACGAGATCCATCAATGGGACGGGATTCATGAAGTGCATCCCGATGAACTTCTCTGGCCTATCTGTGATCCCGGCCATCTTGGTTATTGGGATGGTGGAGGTATTGGAGGCAAATATCGTATCCGGACCACACAGTTCATCCAGCTCTTCGAACACGTCTTTCTTTACCTCGAAGTCTTCTACAACCGCTTCGATGACGAGGTCGCAATCGCTCAAGTCCTCCATATCCAGGGTGGTATCGATTCTTCCCAGTATCTCCTCTTTCTCTTCTTCCGATATCTTATCTTTTTCTACACTTTTAGACAGAGATTTCGTTATCCCCTTCATACCGTTATCCAAAAATTCCTCTTTGATGTCTCTCATAACGACCTCATAACCAGTTGCCGCCGATACCTGTGCTATACCGTGACCCATGGTTCCTGCGCCGACTATACCTATCTTTTCTATATCTTCCATATCCATCTTATATACCTCCTTTTGTATCCAATATTCATATCTCGATGATCATCGTGACTGCATTTCCACCGCCTAAGCAGGCGGTAGCTAGACCTCTGCCTCCTCCTCTCTGTTTCAACGCATAAATCAGGGTGGTCAATATCCTCGCACCGCTGCATCCTATCGGATGACCTAGCGCCACGGCTCCACCGTGGACGTTGAATTTATCATCGGGTATATCAAATTCCTTCTGAACGGCTGCAGAGGCAGAAGCGAAGGCCTCGTTGTGTTCTATCAAATCCAGATCCGATATATCGAAGTCATTCCTTTCCAGGATAGCCCTGATCCCAGGTATAGGGGCTTCCATGACATTCTCAGGTTTAACACCTGAAGTATGATAATCTACTATCTTAGCCATCGGCTCGATCCCTTTCTTTTCCGCCTTCTCCTCACTCATCACCACTGTTGCAGAGGAACCAGCGGATATCTGTGAGGCGTTCCCCGGAGTTACATATCCGTCTTCCTGGAAGGCCGGTGATAACTTGCTGAGCTTTTCAAGTGAGGTGTCGGGCCTGATGCCTTCATCCTCGTCGAATATCACCGGCTCACCTCTTCTCTGAGGGACCTCTACTGGGACTATCTCTTCGTCAAATTTTCCCTCTTCTGTTGCCTCGGCTGCGAGTTGATGACTCCGGAGAGCAAATTTGTCAACATCTTCTCTGCTCAGGTCAAACCTCTCGGCTATCCTGTCACCGGTTATGCCCATATGATAATCGTTAAAATAATCCCAAAGACCGTCGTAAACCATGGAGTCGACCAGGTTACCGTCGTTCATCCTGTACCCGTATCTAGCCTTGCGCAGGATGTAGGGAGCCTTATCCATATTTTCCATCCCCCCTGCTACTATTGTATCATACTCCTCGGCCTTGATGCTGTTAGCAGCATTCATAACCGTCTTGAGCCCCGAGCCGCATACCTTGTTCACGGTGACCGCGCCAACGTCTACTGGTATATCCGCTCCTAAAGCGGCCTGACGAGCTGGGTTCTGTCCCAAGCCCGCGGACAGTACCAAACCCATCTGTACCTCGTCGACATCATCCTTCTCTATACCAGCCCTATCAACCGCCTCATCGATGGTGATACTTCCTAGCTTTGGGGCCCGCATGTCTTTCAGAGTGCCTCCAAACTTACCGATCGCCGTTCTTACAGCCGAAACTATTACAGGGTCTTTCATGGTTATTTCTCCTTTAAATCTCACTTATCACAATTACATAGGAAGATAAAGATACCATCTATTTAAGATTGGGGAAAAGTATAGATGGTCGCTCTTGAACAGATTTGTGAAGTTAATGGAATATCAACTCTTTTCCTCTTTTATGGCATCGATAAGTTCCGGTAGAACCTCGTAGAGGTCCCCTACGATACCATAGTCCGCAGATTCAAAGATCGGTGCGTCTTCATCTTTATTTATCGCAATCACAGTCCCAGAATCACGCATACCGGCGATATGTTGGATCTGACCGGATATCCCTATGGCTACGTAAAGCTCTGGCTTCACTTCGTGTCCCGAAAGACCGATCCAATGGTCCTCGGGCAGCCATTTAAGATCTGCTGCCACCGGTCTCGAACAACCTAAAGTCCCTCCTTCGAGGGCTTCGGTCAGCTCCTCTGCAAGTTCTAGATCTTCTTTATTGTCGAAACCCCGGCCGCAGGAGACTATTATCTGCGCATCCTCGACGTTGACTCCTACACTTTCTTTTTCCTGTATATCAATGATCTTTGATTCTGCCTCGATAACGTCTAGTTCTTCTCGCTTT
>JAHENW010000053.1 GCA_018610025.1 Thermoplasmatota archaeon | reverse complement strand
TGTCGAGGAAATACGGACAACCTCAAGAAGCTGAAGGAGGTCATCGATGACGGCGATTTTGACCTCCTCGTATTTAGTGGGGGGATAAGCGGTGGTCAAGAACATTCAGAGGAGTATGAAGAAGCTCTTAGAGAGAACAGAGAGCCTGTAAAAGACAAGGACGTCTTACTGGAAGAAAGAGAGAGGAAAAAGAGAGATATGGAAAACTTCGTCGGATTCTTGAAGTCCTTGGATATCAAGACGGTTTTGATCCCTGGGAGTCAGGACTGCCCCTGGAAGATGTACAACGACATCGTGCTCACGGCTGTGAAAGACGATTCTGGCATCCATTTCGTACATCTCAAATTCTCACAGATAAAGAGGGTGATATTCAGCGGTTGCGGTGGGTGGCTCCGTGATAGGGATGAGGATTTCTTCCGATGTGAAGTATCGAAACAACGGATGAAGAACAGTTTACAGAACCTAAAATCTTTCAGTCAAGACAAGATCCTGCTTTCATACACACCTCCCGCCAGCGTGGATGATGAGAATGGATCAGAAGACCTGGACGAGATCATCGAGACCGTGGATCCGAAGATACTATTTTACGGCCATCTTGACCCCGATGTGAAGATGAGGATGATAGGCGATACTGTCACGATATGTCCAGGGCCCTTTTCAGAAGGAAATTATGTCACGCTTAATACGGTCACCATGAGTGTAGATTTTTATAACCTAGAGGATTAAAATGTCAATGAAATATTACATCGATAGATTCGACAAGGATATCGTTGAAGAAAAGGTGTCTCTGAAGGGCGATATCACCCGCCGAGCCAAGGCTAAGCCGGAAAGGCCTATGTTCTTTCCCGATGCTCCTGGAGGAAAGGTCATCATCAATCTTTGGGCAACCAGGGAGAGATTGAGACGGGCTATAGGTGTAAAGAAAGATGAACTGGTCGATACTTTAGCAAGGGCTGTCGAATCACCCTCGGAACCGAAAGAGATAGACGAGCCGCCGGCGCTGGAAAATTGTGCCCAAGAGCCAGACCTGACGAACCTTCCGATACCACAGTATTATCCTAGAGACGGTGGCAGGTACATCACCTCTGGCGTCGTTTTCGCTGAGCATGAAGGAACAAGGAATCTATCCATACATCGGTTGATGGTCATGGATGAGAAAAGGATGGCCATCCGTCTAGTCCCGAGAGACCTTCACAAGATGTACGAGGAAAGCAGAGAAAAGGGAAAGGAATTGGATATCGCCATCGCTGTAGGTGTCTGTCCGCCGATACTTTTAGCTTCCGCTACATCCCTGGATTTCGACACGGACGAATTGAAATTGGCCAGTTCACTCCGGGAAAGCGGGATAGGGGAGCCGGTCGAGGTGACAGAGCTGGAAAACGGACTCACCGTCCCGGCTCACTCAGAATATATATTACAGGGCAGGATCACCCTCGATGAAACGGATGAGGGTCCGTTCGTCGACATAACCGGGACCTATGATAAGGTGCGAAAACAACCTATCGTCGAGATAGATAAGATCTGGCACACGGATGATCCTATCTTCCATGCACTCCTGCCGGGAGGATACGAGCACTTTCTATTGATGGGGCTTCCAAGAGAATCGGTCATGAAGGAGGAAGTGGAAAAGGTAGCCAAGGTAAAGGACGTCCGACTCACGGAAGGCGGATGCAGCTGGTTACACGGGATAATTTCCATCGAAAAGGAAGATGAGGGCGAGCCGAAGAAAGTCATCGAGAAGGCGTTCCAGGCTCACACGTCCATGAAGAAGATCACGGTTGTAGACGAAGATATAAACATCTATGATGACAAGGATGTCGAGTGGGCCGTCGCGACTCGCTTCCAGCCCCATAGAGACCTGACTGTATTGGAAGATGAAAAAGGAAGCAGTCTCGATCCGAGCGCTCCAGATCTGACCTCTAAATGGGGACTAGATGCCACTAAACCGGGGGAGGGCGAAGAGTTCGAGAAGGCAAGTCTAGAGTGATAATATGGAAGCTGAGAGAGATGATGCCGAAGAGGAAGAGAGCGACGTAGAAGAGGATGAAGAAGATGAGAAGGTGGAATATCCATATGAATTTAAGGAAGAGAAGAGAAAGAAGGCCAAGGCTTACTCCAAACAGAAACTCTACATCGGGCTGATACAGGGTACATTGATTCCCCTGATAATTCTGGTCGTTCTCCAATTCACCTTTTTATCCAGTGCCCTGGAAAAATTCTCCCTCAGTTTAATTGGAAACGTAGGCGTGACAAATATATGGCTCGGAGCTGTTTTGTTCGTCGTCTTTTTCCTACTCATCACCACTATTGTAGGCCTGCCGATCTCATTCTACTCGGGATACATATTAGAACACAGATATGACTTGAGTAATCAGGATGTTCCAGGGTGGGCGAAGGATCAGTTGAAATCCTTGGCTTTATCTCTCCTGCTGGCCACCCCTTTGATAGTGGGTGTCTTCTATCTGGGTGACACTTTCCCTGACTGGTGGTGGCTCTATGCGGGCATCATCTATTTCGCCATCCTGGGTATCCTGAGCAACATATCACACCTCATCTTCCTACCACTCTTCTACGACCTAGAAGAACTGAAAGACCATGAGCTCGGCCAACGGTTGCTTGAGATGGCGCACGAGAACGGGGTTCCGGAGGTCAAGAAAGTGATGAAGGTGAAAGCAGGGGAGAAGACGGAAAAGGCCAACGCCGCCTTCGCAGGGATGGGAAAGACCAAGAGGATATATCTCTACGATACACTATTAGACAAATTCCATGACAAAGAGGTGGAGGGAGTAGTTGCCCACGAGATGGGACACTATGTGAACAAAGACGTCTTGAGGTTCATCTTTATAGAAGCAGTCACCATCTTTCCGGTCCTTTACATTGCGGGTTGGATATTCAGACACTGGGCCAGTTTTGGACATATCTCCAACCTTCCCCTCTTCCTGCTCATCTTATATGGACTCTACAGTGTGATCGATCCGGTAACCCTGTGGTACAGCAGGGAGAGAGAGAGGAAGGCCGATAAATTTGCCCTAGACGTGGTGAGAAAAAAGAGACCGATGATATCCGCCTTCAAGCGTTTGTCGGATATCGATTTAGCTGAATTAGATCCCCCGCGCATAGTCGAGGTCCTCTTTTATTCACACCCTTCCCCAAAGAATAGGTTAGAGATGGTAAAAAGGAAGGGGGAAGAGGAATAAGCACTCGATTCAGTCTGAGAGTAACTTCATATGTTGGTGCCTTTGGTAGTATGCCCCGTATGCGATGACCACTAGTCCGATATACCAGAATAATCTGAGTGGGGTCCCCTCATAGATAAGATGATACTGGCGGGCTAGCGGATTGAATATGTCCCCCAGACTTATGAGCACCAGTCCTATCGAAATTATATACCACCCTTTTGATTCGATGGTCTGTATGATTAGAATAGCCATGAGCAGGAACAATATCTCCATTGAAGAAAACAGCATGAAGGAGTTGTTCTCTAAGGTAAAACCGGTCTCAAGGGTTGGTATAACGGAGGACACTAACACCAAAAGGATGAAACCAAGTAGAGTGATGACCGTGACGGATTTTTCGCTTCTGTCTAAATCCAGCCCTGAAAAGGAGAGTTTGGCCCACAAACCATAAATTATCAGGGGGATCGAGGCGAAACGGAGGATGAAATAAACAGAACCAAGGCCAAAGCTATCAGAGACGTTAGCGGCGATCACGAATATAAGAGACACACTCAATATGGTCCATACTTTCCCTTCCTCGCTATCTATCTCATAGAAATTGGCGTTCAGCAGGAAGAAGATTACTGCCAACAGTAATGTAGATGCCCCTACTACTGACTCTACTATGGAGCCGAATCCGATTATAGGTACCAAAGCGAATAGAACAACGGATAGGATACCCATGATTGGGAATATGTGCTGAATATAGGGTCCGAGGCTTAGAGGGCTTTTTCCTTCGTCCATTCTTTCAACTCTTATACATTCATATAGCTATCATCTTGAGGTGTTCTCTTCTTTGATGGTAAGCTCCATAGGCTGAGAGAAGTAAACCTAGATACCAGAGCAGTCTAAGAGGTGTGCCGGGGTATATCAACCCGTACTCCTGGGCTAGTGGATAAAATATATCTCCCATGCTTATCAGGACCAACCCGAGAGAGATGAAGAACCATCCTTTAGTTCGCACCATCTGGATGATTATCATTGCCAATAAGAAAGCGAAGATCTCTGTGAAAGCATATATCGCGTATGTATCTTCAGTCAGTTCAAATCCCCCTCCGCTTGCAGGGAGAACGGCTGAAACGAAAACCAAGAAAGACCAGCCCACTGCGAGTATGCCGGTGACGGTCTTTTGACTCAGGTCTAGATCAAGGCCAGCAAATTTAATTTTTAGAAGCAAAGCTATCGAAAAAACAGGGATGGTTATGAACCTGAGAAGGTAATACATATATGTCCTTCCCAGAAGAGAGTTGATATTTGCAGCTAGTAATATTAAAAGGGAGATGCTCAATATCATCCAGACTTTTCCCTCTTGACTCTTCCATCCATAGAGGTGAAATGTATAGAGGAAAGATATTAGAGCGACCAACAAAGAGGTAGCACCTACTACGGCGTTGACAAAGATCCCATATCCTATGAAAAAGACCAGTATATAACACCCGATGAATAGGATGGCCAAGATCGCAAACATGTTGTCCACAAAAGTATGTGTAGATATCTCATCGGGTAGACCATCTAATTCCATCTTCACCCCTCCATATCCTCTATCTTTTTTATTGTCTGCTTCCCCCATCTCTGGGCCTTCTTTTTCGAGACGAAATCATAGAGTGCTGGGACTACGTGATTCTTTATTGCCGATTTCATCTCTCTCGGCCCCACTTCTTCAGGGGTGGATCCCTCCTTGATTACAGCTTTTTTGGTGATACCTTTGGCTAGAATATCACCAACAAAATCCAACTCCTCAAC
>JAHENW010000052.1 GCA_018610025.1 Thermoplasmatota archaeon | reverse complement strand
ATCCTGATACAGCAGGGAGATAGGTTTTCTTTAGCAGCAATAATTGAGGGTTCAAAAAAAGAATCCCTGATAACTGATATCGATGAGAAATTAGGGGAGGCGGAGAACGATCTGTCAAGCTGGGACGGAGATATGTCTGAGGCAGAGAAGGTTGAACAATATGTCTCTTGGTTTACAGATACAGCCAAATACAAAGGTACCTATTTGGCAGATGACCCAGCTATCAAACAGGAGAATCTATTCGAGAATGTATTGTTGGGGTTGAAAAGGCAGGCGGAAGAAGAGCCAGTCATACTTTTTCTAGACGATCTTCAATGGGCCGATTCCTCGACTCTATCACTGATACATTATCTTTCTAGGAACACACAGGACAGCAGGATACTCATCATTGGAACCTACCGGCCAGAGGATATAAAGAACAAGGGCGACGAGGCTCCTCACCGTCTAGAGACCACACTTCAGAACATGGGCAGGGAATCCCTTTATACATCGGTAAACCTGAAAAGACTCCATAGGGAAGAGGTCGAGAATTTTCTAGAAAGATATCTAGGGCCCACCGAGTTTGGACAGGATTTTCTAGAGAAGATGTACTCACAATCGGAAGGTAATCCTCTTTTCCTCCTCGAGCTACTCGAGCTGCTGATCCAGGAGGATCATATAGAACAAGAAGGCGACGGATGGAGCGTCAGCTCTTCCTTGGAGGACGTTCAGATACCTACGAAGATATATGAGATAGTGACCAGACGGTTGAACAGACTAAATGAGTCCCAGACGGATATACTGGAATGTGCCAGTATAATAGGTGAAGAGTTCGAGAGCAAGGTGGTCAGTGAAGCGTTAGACATGCCCAAGATGAATGTCTTGAAGCTGCTCGATAAGGTGGAGAAACATTACAGTCTTATCCGTTCTACTGGCGGAGGCTATAGATTCGATCACAGTCAGATCCGGGAAGTTCTATACGGGAACATGGGGGATGAACTAAAAAGGGAGTTTCATCATGTTATTGGTGAGAGTCTTGAGAAGGTCTATGAGGAAGAAGAGGTACTAAGCGATATAGCTCATCATTATTATAGGGCGGAGGATCCCCGCGCTCCAGATTTTTTATTGAGGGCTGCAGAAAAGGCCAAGGAGAGTTATGCAAACCAGGAAGCGATAAGTCTCTACAAGAAAGTCATCTCCATGGACTTGGAAAGCGAAGAGTCGCTAAAGGCGCGTGAAGGATTGGCAGATGTTTATTCGATAACTGGAGAGTATGATGAAAGCATCGAAAACTATCATCTCGTAATCGAAGAGGAGGAAAGACCCAGTCTGTACAGGAAGATAGGGATAGTGTTCAAAAAGAGGGGCGATTACGACGAGGCCCAAGAGTTCATAGGGCGCGGTCTCTCGATAACAGAAGAGGAAGAAACTGAAAGGTGCAGACTGCTGGGACAGAAGGGTATGGTCTCGATGCGCAGAAGTGATTATGATAAAGCGATCCAGACGTTCAAAGAGGAGAGAGACCTAGCGGAGAGATTGGGAGATAGGGAAGATAAGGCTAGTGCACTGCATCACCTGGGGACCATACACCTCAAGATGGGGGATCTAGACGAGGCCGAGACCTATCTGAACGAGGCGGTAAAAGTCAGAGAGCAGATAGAAGATATGAAGGGGCTCGGAGGCTCCCTGGGAAACCTTGGTGCCCTCTACATCTATAAAGGAGAACTAGATGAAGCACTAGATTATCAGAAACGTAGCCTCGAAATAAACGAGGACATGGGAGATAAGACCAGCATGGCCGGTAGCCTTCATAATATGGGGAACATCTATCTGAATAAGGGTAAACTAGAAAAGGCACTGGAATTCTACGAGAGAAGCTTAGAGATCAGGGAGGAGATCGGGGATAAACTCGGCATCGCAGGTTCTTTGAACAACATAGCGAATCTTCACCTGGATAAGGGTGATTTAAAAAGTGCCCTAGAGTATCATCAACGGAGCCTAGATATGTCAGAGAATATCGGCGATGACGAGGGTATAGCGAACTCATATTGTAACATGGGAGTTGTGCACCAATATAGAGGTGAACTAGATGAAGCCTTGGATTACCATCAGAAGAGCCTGAAGATAAGAAAGGGGATAGGGGACAAACAGAGTATCGCTAATTCACTCAACAAGCTGGGGAACCTCCATCTATTCAAAGGGGATCTGAAAAGTGCTACGGAGTCCTTACGGGAGAGTCTTGATCTGGCAAGGGAGATAGGAAAAAATAGTCTGGTCTCTTTAAACCTGGTAAGATTGACAGGGGTATGGGTGAAAAGAGAAGACCTCGAAAAAGCAGAGAGAAGAGCAGAAGAGGCCATGGAGATAGCTAAAGACCTTGGTCTCAGATGGGAGGAGGGGATGTGCCACATGGTTTACGGTATCTTGTATAGAGAAAAAAAGAAATGGGAAAACAGCCTGGAGGAGTTCGAGAAAGCCATCGAGATACTGAGTGAAACAGGGGATCGAGAGGAGTTGGCTAGAGCAAATTACGAGTACGGTCTGATGTGGAAGAGAAAAGGTGAAGATAAAAAAGCTAAAGACCGGCTTGAAGAAGCACTCTCGATGTTCGAAGATATGGGGATGGAGTTGTGGATAGACAAGGCAAAAGGGCAGATAAAATGATGAGACACTAAGACCAAATACTGCTGGAAATACTGTATTTTCATAAATCAAAACCCCCCTCCAATATATTTACACATTTGGAACCTAGGGGATTTGGACATAACAGGATATGCAGGGATAGTCACAGCATTAGGTATATCGATCAGAATATCGAGTCCGCCGTGGCGGCGCCGATCATACTGAATATCGAGGCTATCCCCATGACCTTTATCACTATCTTCAGATCTGCTCCGAAGGTGGCATAGGCACCGAATATCATAATAAGGACGAAGACCGACATGTATGACACCAGCACCAATGAGATGAATCTTAGTGGAACACCCAGGAAGTGACGTTCTTTGTCAGCGTCTCTTTCCTCGTCTGCCTTGTACAGTGCCCCGTAACCGATGGATAGCACGATAAAAAAGCTTAAGAGCGTGTGATAGAGCGTGATATTCTCCGCCAGACGCCATACCTCTTCAGTCACCACGAAGGGACCTGCCAGTAAGAAACCGCCCACCATCTGTTGGGCCAGGTCGGCAAGGGAGTACTTTCCTTTTATCTTGTTAGTAGCACCTTTGAACATCTTCACCCTGTAATAAAGAAAAAATATATTAAGACTTTCGATGTCCGAAGCTCACTCTCTTTCCGCTATAGCCATGACGCTTTCTTCCTCTGGATCGTACTCGCTCTTCATCTTCACTCCTATGACCCTTCCCTTTATCGGCGAGGTGATATCCCGGCCGTTCAGATGGCCTATAGTTTCTCCCTCTTCTACTTCGTCTTCCAGCTCCTTGGCGGGTTCGAAGATACCATTGATATCAGGACTCACCCTCAGATAGCTATCGTAGAAGGTCACTTCCCTCTTCACTCTCTCACCGCTCAGGTAGCTCTTGATGGCAGAAGCAACCGTGTCCAATTCCTCTCTCAGCCAGTTCGTACCGCCGGCTTCGATTATCATGGCCGGTATACCTATCTTCGACAGTTCGATGAACATCTGTCCTGACGTGCCGCCGGTCTGAACTGCGTGGTCGAGTGCTACATCCCTGCACAGCTCCCTGTTGAATTCTTTACTCAGGTCCGTCAGCATGTACGGCACGCACCTGCTGTTCTCACCATACGTATGGAGATCGATCACCCTATCGAACTCCCTGGCCTTTCTAAAGATCTCGGCAGCCCTTTTCTCGGTTACAGTACCGTTTACATCGCCCGGGAAAATCCTGTTCATATCTTTCCCATCCTCTGGATCTTCCCGATCCCCGCTCTCGATGGCATCAGGGTTCAGCTCGGGGACGACCTCTACGCCATTAAGTCCCTTACCCTCTACCCATCCTTTTAT
>JAHENW010000051.1 GCA_018610025.1 Thermoplasmatota archaeon | reverse complement strand
GAAAGAGGTTATCACCGTGGCGTTGGATGAGATGAGATACAGTGGATACCTGCTCCCCAAGAGACTGCAGCTGCGTATCAGGGGCGAGCTGTCGACACACTTTATAGCGGTATTGGAATTGTTCGAGAGAAGGTTGTTCTGAAGGTAGGGGGTGCCCTCTTTCAGTAACACACCATAAAAATCGTTGTTGCTCACGGTGTTATAGACGAGTTCAGGAGATGAGCCTGCGTATATACCGCCGTTGTTATCATCTACCGTGTTGTTCATCACCAGTCCGTTTGAATCCTCTAGTGCCAATCCTATACCGTCATTGCTCCTCAATTCGTTATCTACGAAGGTGATATTGGAGGAACTGCGGAAATGACACCCCATTCCCTCGTTATCCCTGATGGTATTATTACTCAAATGGCCTCTAGAGGCGATGACTTTCATCCCATAGGTGTTGTTATCCATCTCGTTTCGCAGCACGGTAATATTGGAGGAAGAAGCTATCTTAAGGGCCCAACCACCAGATTCGGTAATCTGGTTTTCCACGATCCTAGCCTTGGAGGTTTTGGCCAGCACTCCCTGATCCTGACGGATGAACACGTTGTCCCTTATCCTCGGTGCTCCCTTCTCGGCCTCTATACCCAGGTTATTACTCACGAAGATGTTATCCGTGATATGTGAAGAAGAATCGAAGGGCGATATACCTTTACCACATCTCGTGATCATATTCTTTTCTATAGTGGCATTGCTTCGGGACGAGGACATAGCCGTCTCATTGATATCTCGGATAACGTTGTTCTTTATCACCCCGGTTGATCCTTCAAGCCGAAGACCTTTCTGACCCGATAAGCGATTGCCAGTGAAGTCCAGAGTCGAATTCATAGAGTAGACAGACCAGCCCTGGGTGGATCGAAAGGTATTGTTAGTTATCACCAGAGTGGAATCCGTCGTTTCTATCCCGGATTCGATGAAATGCTCAAAACGGCAATCCCTGATGATGGGAGAAGCCGAGCGTACAGAGACGTCCACATAGTTGTCGACGAATGTACAGGAATTGATGGTCACCAGATCGGAGTTTATGGTGAGTCCGGGCTGGGCATCGTCGTTTCCAAATCCTTCCAACCTGCTGTTCTTCAAATCACTGGAACTGCCGCCCTGGTAATGGAAGGAAGCCCCTTCTCTGTCCATCAAACTCTCAGCAAATCCTTCGGATATACCATCAGCGATAGAGGCGGTCCAGTTCACATCGGTATTCATCTTCAGGTAATATCCTTCACCAGGATACATGTAATCGTCCTTTTCGACGGTATACTCTTCGCCCCCATCTTCTCCCTTTATAACATCGATGTAATCATGTTGATACAGGTCCGAAAAGGCCTCTAAAGCCACCTTGGGTTCTGGATAGGGATAGCTGATCCAGTTGCTCCCTTCCTTGAGTTGATAATCGATAGAGCTGGGGATATAGCCATCCAGTGTCTTATTAACTTCTCGAGTGAAATTGACCCTGATACCCATCGTTGAGCGGATGTTGTTCAGATCATTGAAATGGTCGGCTCTATCTACAACATACAGTTTCCAGGCTTCATCAACAGCATCCCAATACCAGACCTTATCAAAACTACCCCAGAAAGGTTCGAGGACGTCTTCTACCGCTGTACTGTTCTTGTGGTAAGGGATGGATGTCATGCTGTATCCTGGTTCGATATCATAATCGATCTCATGTTCATAATACTCCTTTATCGTGGTTATATGACTGTCCTGGACTTTAAAATTCCCTCCCTCCATGACTTCTATATCCCCGCCCACCGAGGTGTTGAGCATCAGTGTGACGTTATCCAGTTCAAGTGATCCTTCCACCCGTAGATCGCCGTCCAGCTGTATGACTTTGTCTTCCTTTCTGACCGTTTCGTCCTCTTCGATCACCCAATCTCCAGTGATGGTTGTTCCTCCCCCTGAATAGAGGGCTGTGATAGAGACAAGAACTAAAGATAAGCAGATAACGACAGCTAGTATTTTTGATTCCATCTTATCCCTTCGATATATCATCAAACTGATATCGTACCTTTTCAAATTGTAGGGGCTTATTTAATAATTTATCCACCGCTGACCGGGGGGAGGAAAGCTATCTCGTCACCGTCCTCTAGAGTTCTCCCTTCCTCTGCCCTAGTTTTATTGACCGCCAAGATCAATTTATCCCGATGGTCCTCTAATCCAGGATATTCATCTGCCAGAGTTTCGAAGACCTCACCCACTGTGATCCCTTCTTTGAACTCCTTCTTAAGTTTTTTCTTCCCGACACTCTCTCGGGTAGAGGCGAAAAATTTCAGGACCAGTTCTATCTTAGAGGACATCTTCTTCGCCATTCCTCACCCTGCCTTATATGTTTTTCTCTTCCTCGGATAAGGGTTATGGATATACTTTGACAACAGATAGCCCTAAGAATTATATGGTGGGCGTAGATTGTAGGATGATGGCCTTCGAGATAAAGATTTCTAGTCATACACCCATGATGTCAGACGACCTGAACGAGGTGCTGGAGAAGTTCCTGCTCGACATCGGCTATCTATCGGGTAGAAAGAGCGGTGAAGAGCTGTATGAGAGCGTTCCTTTCAGGTTGTGGACCGACTGCTTCCTTGCCGATCCGGAGAAACCTCGCACGGTAGATGAACTCGCTACGATACTGGATACGTCAAAACCCACCATATACAGACACCTGAACAAATTGAAGAAGATGGATCTCCTGGAATCTGAAGAACTCGTGCTCGAGGATGACGGAGAGGTGGTCAAAAAGGGATACAGGATAAGGCAGGGAGATCTGCTGACAGCATGGCATGTCACTGAAGCCAATGTGGAATCGAGTCTCAAGAAATTCCAAGAGACCATCCAGAGAATAAAAGAACTCTCCGAAAATAGATAGGTGATGATGATGCCAGTTGAAGTTGATAGCGACTCTCTTGAAGCAAAGATACTCGACCTTCTGATGGTTGGAAAACCCATCACTCTGGAAGAGGTAGCAAAAGAACTGGGTATATCCAAGAAAAAGATCGAAAGGACCGTGAAGGGACTGGCCTCTAGGGGGATAGTCGAGATAGAAGAATTGCCCGATAAGAAATACCTTCGACTGAAGAGGAAGGATATCAAATTCCAGGGAGTTAATCCAAGCCAGAGAGAGGCTGTAAAGCACAAGAAGAAGGGGGAAGACGAGGACAAGGGCTCTGAGAAGAGTCGGGACATGATGTACAGGTGAGGTACTTCTCGATCTTTACTTCCCCCGAGCCCTAGGTCAAGGGTTTTAAAGATACATTTGCATGTAGGCGAAAATGTTTTATAAAGGGCCCCTTTTGAACTCCTTGTTGGTAATTATGGCAGATGAGGAGCCCGATCTTCAAGAGGAATTGACTTTTAATCCCGGCTCTATCTGGGAAGAAACTGATGAAGAAGAAAGAGAAGAGATATTCGATTTTGCAGAAGGTTATAAAGAATATATCACCAAGGGAAAAACAGAAAGATTGGTCGTGGAAGAATCCATCGAGATATTGGAGAGTAATGGGTTCAGCTCGATTGAAGAGATCGAAAAACTAGATTCTGGAGACAAGTTTTACATAGTCAATCGGAACAAATCGTTAGCTTTCGGTATCATCGGTGAGGAACCGCTGGAGAACGGATGCAACATATTAGCAAGCCACATAGACGCGCCCCGTATAGACCTGAAGGCCAGGCCTTTGTATGAGGACAAGAAGGCGGAATTGGCGCTACTGAAGACACACTACTATGGCGGTATAAAGAAGTATCAGTGGGTCAACGTGCCTTTAGCGATACACGGTGTAGTGGTCAAAGAGGACGGGGATAAAGTGGAGATATCATTGGGCGAAGACCGAGACGATCCCGTCTTCGTGATGAGCGACCTACTCCCACACCTGGCCAAGAAGAAGCAGGGTAAGAGGAAGATGCCAGAGGTGGTGAAGGGCGAAGAACTCCATCTGCTGGTCGGCGGTATGCCCATCGATGATGATGAGGTGGAGGATAAGATCAAGATGAAGGTCCTCAAGATATTGAATGAGGAGTACGATCTCAAAGAAGAGGACTTCACCAGCGCTGAACTGGAGATCGTCCCCGCCGGGCCCGCAAGGGATATAGGCTTCGATAGGTGCCTCCTTGGTGGCTACGGACAGGATGACAGGATATGCGCCTACACCTCGCTGATGGCGGCAACATCTATGAACGATCCCTCGAGGACCGTTTTAGGACTCCTTTTTGATAAGGAAGAGATAGGAAGCGAGGGGAACACCAGTGCCAACTCCAAATTCCTAGAATCAGCCATATCTCAGATGTTGAACAAGAGCAAAGGGGACTATACCATGGAAGACCATCGGAAGATATTAGATAACTCGAAGGCCATGTCCGGCGATGTCGATGCCGGGGTCAATCCACCCTTCAAGGGTGTCCATGACCTTCAGAACGCGGCCAAGCTGGGTAAAGGCATAGTCCTGGTCAAATACACTGGTAGAGGTGGAAAATACGGTGCTAACGATGCACATGCAGAGTACATCGGTTTCATAAGAAAGATACTGAACGAAAACGATATACCATGGCAGACAGCAGAGATAGGAAAGGTGGACGAAGGCGGCGGTGGTACAGTGGCGAAGTTCATCGCCAATCTTAACGTGGATGTGGTTGATGCGGGACCGCCGATGCTTGGGATGCATTCCCCCTT
>JAHENW010000050.1 GCA_018610025.1 Thermoplasmatota archaeon | reverse complement strand
CTGCATCGTCAATCCTCTGGCCTAGATGTACGAACTCCTGAGGATCGCCGGCAAAGATACTCCCTATCAGGATCCTTTCTGTCTCTGGATCGAGTTCGCCGATCTCCTCTACGAATTCCTCGATTCCTGGATTGGGGAGTCCCATGGCATTCAGCAGACCGTTCGATAGTTCCACCATGGTCGGATTGGGATGGCCCTCCTTCGGTTCCACTCCGATGGATTTAGTGACCACTCCCCCGATCTCGTTGTTCATAACCCTTTGTAAAGAATCGCTGGTCTCTCCCAGTATCCCAGAGGCCAATAGAAGGGGGGAGTCCATATTCAACCCTGCTATCTCAACTTCTAATTCTGTCATCGGTTAAGCAAATGCATTATATGAAATAATATTTTGGTTTTTGCGCTCATCTGCAGAAAAGGTAAGATGAAAAATAATCGATAGAATTAAATGTTCCATCTTTGATATGGTCCCAAACCTAAGTGATAAACATGTTCAAGGACACCATACCCGGTCTCGATAGGGTCTTCGAAACTGACGTCGAACCTCCCAAGGTGATCCTCGTAACTGGCCCACCGGGTTCAATGAAGACGAGTTTCTGTTACAGTATAATGACCAATTACGTAGAGAACACAGGCCAGTTTGGATTATATACGACACTGGAAGAGACTGTAGACAGTCATCTTAACAACATGGAGAGCCTCGGGATCGACCTGAGTCTCAACATGCAGATATCCGACATCACGGACCTTAGAGAGATCGATAAGATCGTCGATGAAGATGAAGCGACCAATTATGTTGATTTCTTGGAACGTATGTTGAGACACTTTAAGGAAGAGAAAGGCGATCAATTCAAGGTATTCGCTTTGGATTCCCTCGGGGCCCTTTATTCATTGATGGAGCATGAAGAGGACATGAGAAAAAAGATGTTCTATTTCTTCAAGAACTTGAGAGACATGGACCTCTACAGTTTCGTGGTCATGGAGAGGACTCTCGGCGGTGAAGCAAATCTGCTGGGAAACGAAGGGTTCCTTGTCGACGGTGTGATCATGCTGGGCATGGACAGGAACAGGGGAGAGCTCACCAGGTATCTGCAGGTGGAAAAGATGAGGGCTTGTAAACACAGCATGGAGAAGCATGCCTTGGAAGTAGGAGAGAACGGACTCAAGGTACTGGGTACCGTGTTCGAGTGATGTATCAGTAAGTTCTGCTCTGAAGTTGACTCCTTTTCCGTAATTTACTTAAAAGAGAAGTGATATCCACCCTATGTAGTTTCAACCAATACCCTAGCAATCCAGGGGGAATAAACGTGTCAGAAGAAGAAGAAGAAATCCTATCAGAAATGGAAGGTTACGTAGGCAAGCTCAAAGAAAGAAAGCAGAAGTTAAATAAGAGGGAAGAAGAAATAGAGGAGAGAGAGGAAGAACTCAAAGAGAGGGAGGAGTCCGTAGAAGAGCTGAAAGAAGACCTTAATGTAAAAAAGCAGGAGATCAACAAAAAATCTGATGAAGTGGAAGAGTTAAAGGAAAAACTGGAAGACCAGAAACAGGAAATTGATAACACCCGCCGACAGCTGGACGAAGAAAGAGAGGAACTGAAGTCTGTCCGGGATCGACTGTTATCGAAAATAGACGAAGTGGAAGAGATCAAAGAAGATATAATAGAGAAGCAAGAAGGGCTTGTCGAAAGAGAAGAAGCTATAGTCGAAAGGGAAGACGATCTGGACGAAAGAGAAGATGTCATCGTAGAAAAAGAAGAGGAGATATTGGCAAAAAGAGAGGAAACCCTGGAGACGCTCTCGAACCTGCAGTCTACGCTTAAAGAAAGCATCGAGAAGGGCAATGAAGTCATATCAAAGGAAAATCAGCTCCTTGACCAGGATAAAGAATTATCGGATACAAGGGACAAACTCCTAGAGGCACACCGGAAGATGGTGGAAAGGGAAAAGGAACTCCTCGAAGAGGAAGAGATCGAACTGCCCTCTATAGAAGTGCCTTCCGTCCCTGATAGAGAAGAAGTGGTTGTTGGGGGAGAGATAGAAGAAGTTCCCAAGGTGGAAGGTATAGAGGCCGAAGAAGTGGGACCTGAAGAAAGGCCTGAAGAGGAAGTCGAAGAAGAAGCTGAAGAAGTAGAAGAAGAGGCCGAAGAGGGCGAGGCTGAAGAAGAAGTTCCAGAAGAGGAAGTCGAAGAAGAAGCTGAAGAAGTAGAAGAAGAAGAAGAAGCTGAAGAAGAGGAAGGCGGAGAAGAGGCCCTCGAATGTCCGAACTGTGGAACTGAACTAAGCCCCGATGCCGAGATGTGCTACGCCTGTGGAACGGAGATCAGTAAGGAAGAAGAGGAAGAAGAGGAAGAAGAAGAGGAAGGCGACATGAAGGAATGTCCGATGTGTGGAACGGAATTGAGTCCAGATGCAGATATGTGCTATGCCTGTGGAGCTGAACTCGAGGAAGAAGATTCATCTTCTACAAAGAAGAAAGTCGTCTAAAATAGGTTAGAAAACCTTTTATTGTCTTTTCTTTTTCTTATATATGAGTTCACTGGAGAAGCAAGATGATTCAATGGCTAGTATGGGTTCTGATTACCTTCCCGGCTTCAAGAGGGGTTGAATCAAGGAGAGACGATGTAAAAAGGATATCGAAGAAAGCTGACGAGCTAGCCGATAGGGGTGAATATACCGAGGCTATAGAACTCTACGAGACTGCTTTTCAAAAGGAAAAGAACGAAGTCATAATAAACAATAAAGGAGTCGCCCTAGACGCCCTAGGAAGGCATGAAGAGGCCATCCAAGCCTATGAGAAAGCTGTTGAATTAAGTGAGGACTATTCAGTGCCATGGCATAACATGGGAAACTCCTATCAATATTTAGGCGAATACAAAGAAGCTATAGAGTGTTATGACAGGGCAATATCCATCGATCCAAGGAATCCAGAGATCTATTTTGACAAGGCATATGTTTTATCTCTGATGGGGAAAAAACGGAAGTCTATAAAAACCGCTGACAAGGGGATGGAGGTCTCTGAAGGTAAGAAAACTACCTACTTGCTCAAGAAGGCGGAGATACTAGAAGAGCTGGGAGAACTGGAGAAGGTCTTAGACCTCTATAATGATGTCTTGCTCGATGATGAAGAAAATATCGAGGCCTGGAAACGGAAGGCCGATCTCTTGGTATCCATGGAGAAATATGCGGAGGGTATCGATGCCTACGACACCGCTCTGACATATGCTCCCAACGATGAAGAGGCCTGGAATGGAAAGGGTTTCGCTTTTTTCTCCCTGGGATATTACGACGAAGCGGAAGATTGTTATCAAAAAGCCCTGGATATAGATCCAAAATACGCCTCCGCCCTCTACAATAAGGCCTACCTTTACCACACCCTGGGAGAGTACGAGAAGGCGACAGAACTCTATAAAGAGGTTTCGAAGATAGATCCAGAAAATGAGGTCCTATGGAACAACTTAGGCAACGCTCTATACAATCTAGGCAAGTACGAGGAATCAATACCGTATTTTGTAAAGTCCATCGAGGTCAACCCAGATTATGAAGTGGCATGGAACAATATAGGTAATGCCCTGGACAAGATGGGAAACTACGAGGACTCACTGTTCTATCATGAGAAGGCGTTAGATATAAAGCCCGATTTCGACTACGCTCTATACGCCCTTGGATACGCCCAGGCAAAAAATGGAGAAGTGGAGGAGGGGCTGGAGAAGGTTAACATATCTTTAGATTTGAATCCAGAATATGAAAAGGCTTGGTATTCAAAGGCTGATATCTTATGGTTGATGGGGAGAACGGAAGAGGCCTTAGAGGCTCTAAACGAGGCCATCGATATCAATCCAGAATTCCCAGAGGGGTGGGAATTGAGAGGAGATATACTGGAAGACCTGGGGAAGTATGAAGAGGCTTTGACCGCCTATGAGGAGGCCCTGAGGAGTTACGAACATAATTATCATATGACCAATGATATAGAGTACCTTTACGAGAAGGGGGGACTGCTGAAGGAGTTAGGTCGCTCCGAGAAGGCTATGTCATTATATGATCGGATACTGGATATAAGAGAGGACATAGAAGCGGTAATAAATAAGGCAGAAATCCTTGTCGAGATAGACGAGCCTAGAGAAGCTATATCTTTCAGTAATAAATACTTGGACGAGGAGGATCCAGAGCTGTATTACCTAAGAGGAAAGGCCTTCGAGGGTTTAGAGAATTCTGATAAGGCAGAGGATAATTTTAGACGAGCGTTGGACGAGGTCGGAGAGAAGGCAAGGATCTCCCTCTCTAGGCTCTTGGCTGACGAAGAAAGATATGATGAAGCTTTAGAGCTTTTAGAGGAGGGGTCCGTCGAGGAGAAGATACTTCGAGCAAATGTTTTACTGGAAAAGGAAGATTTCGAAGAGTCAAGGGATCTTTTCCAAGGGCTTATCGACGAAGGAGAAGATGGTCTCCAGGCATGGTTCGGGCTGGGAAGAGCACAAAGGATGTTGGGAGACTACAAAAAGGCCCATAGGGCCTTCGATATGTGCCTGGGTATCGACGATGGTTTCGAACCCGCATGGTTGGAAAAGGCCCTGGTGTATAAAGAACAGGGTAAGTTCCCAAGGGCAAAGGAATACGCCGACATAGCACTCGATGAAGCCGGCGGGGATTACGAGGAAGCAGCCACATTTTTGAATGAGCTGGAAAAGGAAGATTTTAACTAGCAATAGTATTATTTGGGGATAGGTAGAGAATATGGAAGTGGGCCTCGTCGGAAAACCGAACGTTGGAAAGAGTACCTTCTTCTGTGCCGCCACCATGGCCGACGTAGAGATGGCCTCCTATCCCTTCACCACCATCGAAGCGAATAGAGGGATAGGATACGTCAGAGCTCCGTGTCCCCACGAAGAATTGGGCCTTTCATGTGACCCGAACAACGCGCCATGTATGGACGGTACCAGGATGATCCCAGTAGGGATAATAGACGTGGCAGGATTGGTTCCAGATGCCCATGAAGGAAAGGGGCTTGGGAACAAATTTTTGGACGACTTGAGACAGGCATCGATACTGGTCCATATATTGGATTCCAGCGGCTCTACGGACGCACAAGGGGAGCCGTGTGATAGGGGGGAAAACGATCCAAAGAAGGATGTCCGATTCCTGGAGGACGAGCTGGATCACTGGATAAAGGGTATCCTTGAGGAGAATTGGCAGAAGGTCTCCAGGCGATTGAAGGTCTCGGGGGGGAAGTTGGAGAAGGTGATATATGATCAGCTCTCCGGTTTGGGAGTCTCCGAGGGGGACGTGACAAACGCGGTGAGAGAGATAGATATGCCGGACAATCCCAGGGAATGGGAAGACGAGGATTTCAAAAGATTGGCTAGAAGCATAAGAAAGAAAACCAAACCCATAATCTTGGCGGCCAACAAAGCTGACATAGCTCCTCAGGATATTTTGGATGAACTGCTAGACTTGGACCATAAGATCACCCCCACCGTGGCCGAGTATGAACTCGCATTG
>JAHENW010000049.1 GCA_018610025.1 Thermoplasmatota archaeon | reverse complement strand
TTTATCATTCAAAGGTACTTCCAATATACCTTCCTCTACCAATCTCCCCCCTTCTTCTTTCACATCGTTGGCGAGTATCCAGTCGAAATCCTCCTGTCCAAAACAAAGTGCTAGGGGCTTCAACCCGCCGCTTATGATGGCCCTCTTATATCCACTCTCACTCAGCGCATCCATGCACCTCTCGTAACCGGGCATCAAGGGTATTTCTTTCAAGATATCCACTATGTCCTGTCGGCATACATCCTCCTTCACCTCTTTCCAGAGTGAGATATCCCGCCGCATGAACTCCAAGTCGTCTATCTCACCCTGTAGATATGCTTCCAACGATTCTTCGTTATCCACCCCGAAATGTTCATGGACCCAGGCCCAAGAACTGTGAGCCTGAACAAGCACACCATCCATGTCGAAAACGATCAACTCGTATCTACTTTGGTTCATATCGGTACTGCTTCGCTCTTTCATCCCCACTCGTCCGACCATTTTTTCTCGATCTCATCTTTGTATTTCTTCAGGTAGTCCAAAGTTTTCACCATATCTCCCCTGTCCTTGGCGAATCGGGCCTGCTTGAGATAATTGACAGCCTTTGAAACATCCGCTCCAGCGATCTTGGCCTTCTTCAACTTCTTCTTGGCCTCCTTCGCCTGTTCTGAGAACATATCAGGGACCCTCTCTAGTATGTTCTCCTTGGCCCTTTCAGCTAGAGTCTCGGCTTCCTCCCAATTTTCTTTCTCCAGCTCGGTAGTTGCTTTAGAAAGTAATTCGTCTTCATCGCTTATATCCATGTCGAATAGGTCTGCCTGGAACATTATATTCTCCACTTCGTCGATCTTATTTTCTATCTCAACCTGTGGACCTTCTAATTTTCTCAATTCTCTCTCGACGTTGGGAAGTGTCTCCAATGCCATCTCGTATTCTTCTTCTTCCCAATACTCTCTAGCTTCATTCAGATACTCCTCTGCAGACTCACGGATATCTTCATCCTCGACCTCTTCTATTTCACTCTCGAGGGAAAATATCTCATCTTCGGTCTTCTCCTTCAAAGAATTGAGGACCCTTACTTCCCCCTCTTCCAGTGCTTCTAATGTTTTAGAGAAATCTTTTTCCTCGGCACTCTTGACGGCGTTCGTTATTATGTCCCTCCCTTCTTCCACTTCTATACCATGTTTTTTTGCAGTCTGGAGTAATGATTTTATCTCGGAAACTTTATCCTCTACATCTTCCACGGATGTCTCCTCTTCTTCAGATATCTCCTCTTCTTCGGCTTCAGGAACTCCTTCCTCAATGGCCTCTTCGACTTCCAATTCCTCTTCCATCTCCTGCTCGGCCTCCTCTTCCTCTATCTCCCCTTCCATCTCTTCCTTTACCTCCGTTTCCGCCTCGGCTTCTTCTTCAGCCTCTTCCATCCCATCCTCGGCCATCTCTTCTTTTAATTCCATCTCTATCTTCTTCTCATCCAACTTTTCTTTTAGATCCGAAAGGAGTGTATCAAGAATATCTAGAGCTTGGTCATAATCCTCTACTCCAATATTTTCATTTACCTCGTCCAGCCGATCTTCGTACTCCTCAGTATCGACCTCGGAGTCTTCAAGGTCCTGAATCCTATCTCTAGCATCGGAGAATTCATCGACTATTGTCTGCAGTTCTTCGGCCGATTCTATGACCTCTTCAAGTTCTTCGATCCCATCCTCATATTGGTCCCTTTCTTTTGCCTCCACTGCCAGGTTCATATATTCCCTGAGATGCGTGATGTCTATCTCCTCCTTTTCGAGGGGGTCTAGTAACTCTTCTGCATCCTCTTTCTTCTCCTCGAATTTCTCTTCGTACTTCTCTCTTTTCTCACGTAGCTCCCTCTCCTCCACTAGCTTCTCCTCTACCTCGCTGATGGTCTTATCGAACAGGTCCATGGCTGATGAATATTCTCCTGCATCAGCCCTGCTCTTGCCTTCCTTCAGATCAGAAAGATACGGTTCGTAATCTAACCCCATATCCTTCATCTCTTTTACCTTCGATTTCCCCTTACTCAGCTTCTCTGAGACGTCTATCACCCTCTCCGACCTCTCCTCGATCTCATCTGCCTTCTCTAAGGCCTCTTCCAATTCACCGGACTTCTTCGCCTGGACCGTCTCACCCATCAAGCTCTTCAGCTCGTCTATCTTTATCTTCGTGTCCCTGGCCTCCGAGAGACTCTTCCTGGCAGACTGGATTCTATCCTCCAGCTTCTCTCTCATATCCTCCTCTTCTTTCTTTTTCTCTTCTTCTATCTCTTCCCTTTCCTCTTCCAATTCTTCTTTCAACTCTTCAGCGTCTTCAAGGGCTTCTGTGTATTCTCCTCCGTTCGCTCTTTCGATTATCTCGTCTATTCTATTGGAAATCTGTACAGATTCACTACCACCTTCCATCCCCTCCTCCATATCCCTTATATCATCCAATACTTCATCCAATTCTAGGATATCTGAACCGTGAGCTTCCAGTTCATCGACTACCTCTAACCCTCTAGAATAATCCTCTTCCTGAGTGAGGTCTATCAACTCTTTTAGGCTGTCCTTATACTCTGTTATATCCACCCTCGTCTCCTGGGCTTCCCGAAGGAGTGCCCTAACCCGGTCTATTCCGTCAGCCAGCCTCTCTTCCATATCGGCTTCTCCTTCTGGCTCTTCTTCGATCACTCCTTCTTCTGCCTCTTCCTCTTCTACTCCCTCTTCCTCTTCTTCTTCAACGAATTCGGCCCCACAGTTTGGGCATTCGATAGCATCTTCATCTACCTCTGCTCCACAGATTGGACATTCAAAGGTGACTATCTCTTCGACGTCCTCCTCTTCTCCCTCCTCTTCTACAACTTCTTCTATCTCCTCTTTATCCTCTCCTTCTTCGTCCATATCTCCCCCGAGACCCTTGATCTTTTCTATCAGCTCTTCTTCACCTTCACCCTCCTCAATCAGGCCAGAGAGGTCCCCCATATTTTCCTGGTCTATATCTACGTCTTCTTCCAGATCGAACAGACTAAGGTCGACTCCACAGTTGGGACAGGTCTTAGAATCTTTTGGAATCTCAGAATCACATACAGGGCAATTGGCGGTTTCCTCTTCAGGCAAACTTAACACCTCAGCAGGGTACAGCCCTTAATTAACTCAGAAACCTATATAGTTTTTATGTCAATATCTGTAGTCCGGTTATCCCATCCAGTCATAAATCCTGCGAAAAGTCTTTAAAGTATGAACATACCATATCTCATAGATGACTCTCCTTGAGGAATGTGAGGATGGATCTAACCAGCTAGTAAAAAGGGGGGCTGAAGAGGAACCTATAAATGCAGAAAAGCTCGCCCGATCGATAGCTAAGGGGCATGCAGTTATTCCATACAATCCTATACATGAACCTGAGCCAACCCCGATAGGGGAGGATACCCGGGTGAAGGTGAACGTCAATCTAGGGACCTCGAAAGACCATAGTGACCTTGATGAAGAGATAGAGAAACTGAAGATCGCAGAAAAATACGGTACCGACACCGTGATGGACCTGAGCACTGGCGGCGACATCGACAGGGTGAGGAGAGAGATACTTACAGAGACGTCTCTCCCAGTGGGTACCGTACCGATCTACCAGTGTGGCCTCACCAAGGCTCGAGAGAGCTCCGTTGTGGAGATGACTTCGGATGATATATTTGATAGCATAAGGAAACATGCCGAAGACGGTGTGGATTTCGTTACAGTCCACTGCGGTGTGACCAAGGAAGCGGTAGAAAGGCTGAAAGAAAGTGGAAGGTTGACCGACGTTGTGAGTCGTGGGGGCTCATTTCTTACTGCATGGATTCTCCATAATGGTGAGGAAAATCCACTGTATGCTGAATTCGATTATTTATTGGAGATGGCTCG
>JAHENW010000048.1 GCA_018610025.1 Thermoplasmatota archaeon | reverse complement strand
TCCACGGCCAGAAGGAGGGTAGGCTGTCCACTGTCAGAGCTGATGACATAAAGAGTCCCACTTTTCAGGAGATAATGGAGGATAATGGATTGAGAGCTGTTCTGATAAACCTTCCTCTTTCCCATCCACCTAAAACAAATTTCCCAACTATCGGCAGCCTTTTCTCTAATAAAAAATACTATCCTGAATCCCTTGGAGAGAAATACGATTTTAGCGAGTATGAACTGAGTTTCTATGAGGAGAGAAAGGCGACAGATAGGGAAGCGAATCTTAAAGCTGTGTATTCAAATCTTCAGAAAAACTTTCCCACCGTAAAAGAATTGTACAAAAAAGAAGACTGGGACCTTTTCTTCTACCTTTTCAGCCATACTGACTGGGCACAGCACCAGGGTGGAGAGTTCTTATGGAATGATGGAGATAGCAAGAAGGCTCAGCTAGTAAAAAAGATATTTTCGCTAGTTGACCAGAAGATAAGTTGGTTCCTAAAGAACATGGATGATGAGACGAACCTCCTCATGATGAGCGACCACGGTTTCAATTACTACGAACATCAGATATCGCCGGGTGGAAGACTGCTGGATGAGGGGTTGATCCAGGTGAATGAAAAAACGTTCAACTGGGATAAAAGCAATTCATTGATGGAGAACCTCACCAGGAATATTTTCAATATCGCTTTGAAATCTAAGTCACTAGCGAGATCTTTGGAATACAGATATCCCTGGTACTGCCACAAGAGTAAAGAGGTCTTAGAAGAAAGATCAGAGATACTTTGGGGGGCTCAGAAATTCCCATCTTTCTTTATAAATGACTCTCGTTTTTACGGAGCGGTTAAAGATAAAGAAAGGACTTTAAAGCTTCTAAGAGATGTTCTGAACGAATATGAGGATAGAATAAACGTATTCCAGAAGGAAGATATTTACTGGGGTGGTGAATTGGAAAATGGGCCGGAGTTCATCACAATGCCTAAAAAAGGACTGCCGAAGATGTTTTTGATAAACAGAGAAGTGATGACAGGTGAATTCCAGCACGCCATGGACGGTATCGTTCTCGGTCATGGCCCGGACATCGATGATGTTGAGATCGAAGGCACCACTTTATACGATATAGCGCCCACTATACTCCATTACTTCGATATACCGCTGAGTCCCGATTTCGATGGGGACGTGATGATGGGTATGTTCAATGAAGACAGTGATTTTCATCGGGATGTTGAGTACATGGAGGAGAGGGAGGGAGACACGATAAAAAAGGTTGCAAGTGGTTTGGATATATGAGAATAAAATGAACCCACCCCAAAAACTTATAATAGAAACCTTGATTTTTCTCTGAATCAGATGTTAGTCAGCGTTATAATCACGGTGAAGAACGAAGAGAGGGACATGCCTGATTTACTGGACAGTCTGGTGATACAGGAGAAACCCCTAGAGGTCATAGTAGTCGATGCCCACAGCGAGGATAGGACACAGGAGATAGTGAGAGAATATGGAAAAGACTACGATTTCATCGATCTTTATGTTAGAGGAGGTACACGAGGGCAGGCACGCAATTTTGGTGCGAAAAAGGCGGAGGGGGAGCTTCTAGCGTTCATCGACGGTGATGCCATAGCGAATCCGTTCTGGCTGGAGGAGATGAGGAAGTCAGCCGAGGATCATGATGTGGTAGCCGGAAAGACAGTCCAGATCGGTTATCACGCCTTCGAAGAGCTGGAGAGGGTGGAACTTGTACACAAGGGATATGATGTTACCTACCCCAGCTGTAATCTTGTGTATCACGCTGATCTTTTCGAGAAGATAGGAGGTTTCGACCCGTGGTTCATGACTGCAGAGGATATAGACTTGAATCTGAGAGCGGTTGAAGCCGGGGCGGATATAGGATATAATGAAAAAGCTATCGTGTATCACAGAACTAGGGGCAGTTTTTTCGGATTCTTCAAGCAGGCCTTCTGGAACGGTTTCGGAAGGAAGCAGCTGACCTTGAAGCACGGCCAACTTTGGAGCAACTACTCACCCGGCAGGATGCTCCAACATAAGCTGTCTTTCTGGTACCTCGCACGGATGGCTCCTGCTTTATTCGGCTACTTGGGATGCAAGCTCTACGGAAACGCACCTGAAGAAGCTGAAAAACCCATTTGAGATCTGAAAGAACGTCTTATATCTTAGTAATTATTATAAAGGACTGGTGTTTGTAGAGGGGTGTTTATGAAGATATCAGTAGTAATCCCGACCATGAACGAGGAAGAATCCATCGGTGAGGTCCTGGACGAGATCAACGAAGCCCTTTCGGACAGAGACTACGAAGTGCTGATCGTCGATACGGAATCCACCGACGATACTAGAGAGATCGCTAGGTCGAAAGGAGCTAGGGTGGTAGAGGAACCACGCAGGGGTTACGGTAGGGCATACAAAACAGGTTTCGAGGCAGCTGATGGAGATATAATCGCAACGTTAGATGCAGATTGTACCTATCCCGCTAAGAAGATTCCCGAGATAGCGATCATGATAGAGGAGGAGGGCTATGAATTCATCAGCACCGATCGCCTTTCCAACGTTTCTTCGGACGTCATGGGCTGGATGCATCGGTTCGGGAACTGGGTTTTGAAGGCCACCACCAATCTGCTTTTCAGGACCCATCTCAACGATTCACAGTCCGGCATGTGGGTGTTCAGGAAATCGGCACTGAGACATCTTCACGTGACAAGCGACGGTATGCCCTTTTCAGAGGAAATAAAGATAGAGGCCATAAAGAAGGACCTGCAGTTCGACGAAGTGCCTATCGATTACAGGAAAAGGAAGGGAGAGGCCAAGATACGTTCATGGAAGGACGGCTGGAAGAATTTTAAATTCTTATTCAAAAAGAGATTCGGGCTGGTGTGATCATGGTAAAGATCGCTCCTTCGATACTTTCCGCAGATTTTTCATGCCTGAGAGAAGATATCGAGAAGGTTAAGGATGCAGAGTGGCTGCATCTTGACGTCATGGACGGCCATTTCGTTCCCAATATAACTATAGGGCCGTGTGTGATATCTTCTATACGTGATCTGAGTGATCAGGTCTTCGATACACATCTGATGATATCAGAGCCCGAGAAATATATCTCTGATTTTGTAGAGTGCGGCTCTGATATCATCACCGTTCATGCCGAGGCCTGTGATGATCTGGAAGAGATGATAACCCAGATAAAAGATGAAGGCGTTCAGGCCGGAGTAAGTATCAATCCAGGGACGCCCTTTGAAGAAGTGAAAGATATAGTAAAGGAG
>JAHENW010000047.1 GCA_018610025.1 Thermoplasmatota archaeon | reverse complement strand
GAGGTCTTTCCGACTATCTTTGAATGCAGCCTTAGATAAATCTTGATGAAAAAGGGCGTTATACGTCCGACAGCCCACCATACGGCGGATCCCCCAAGGATACTGAAGAGGATTATCAAGAACAACTCAGGTAAGGTAGATATGACTATGACTGGAACGACGAAAATAAAGAGAAGAAAGGCGAACTTGATCTTCTTTCTGAGAGACCATCTCTTTCCCATGCTGATTCCCATCCTATTTATCGATTATCAATCCCCTAATACACTCCTCCAATATATATGTGTGTCAAGGATCGATGGTGGTGCTCAAAGTTTAGAAAAAAAAAAGAAGGGAGGGTGATTATCGTGATATATGAACTTATGTAGACGCCTTACATGCTTCTAGGCTTCTATCGATACATTCAACCAAGTTATCATCCGTGACCTTCTTTTTGGTCTTCTTGAGGCAAGTGGTAAAGCTACCAAGGTCCTCCGAAGAGGTATTTTCGGGCTGCGGGGACACGGAGTTGGGATCTAACATCTAGTTCACCTTTTGCATCGCACTACATATGTATAGTAATACAAGCGTACATAAACCTTTCGGTGAGTCTCAGTCTCGAAACGGGAGTCGATTCTATCAAAGCACTATTAATAAATAATAAAAGGGGTGAGACCCCAAAAAAAAGATTTATTCGAGGAATTTCGAAACGAAGGGAGACGTATCTCCTCTGCGCAGGTAGTGTCCTGATGGACCTTCACCAAGGAATTCAGAGAACCATGATTCGTGCTGTATCTCTTCATGTAATATGGCCTGGGCTAGGTCATATGTCCGGTGATCCTTACCTGCGGTCATGTTGCAGATGTTTGTGTATTGTCGAACTGCACATCTCTCGGCTCCTACTAGGACCTCCAATATGTCCTCGACGTTGGAACTATCTTCTGGTAAATATGCCGGAGGACAACCAGATATGTCATGGAAGTCCTTCATATCTCCAGGCAATTCTCCATCCAATTCGTAGATCCGGGGGATCAGTGCCTCGAAATGGTTTCGATCTTCTATCCTAGCCGTTTCGGCGATCTCTTTCAATCCTTCGCCTTCTAGGCCTATGAGATTCACTCGTAGTATGGTGTAATAATAGAACGTAGTCAGCTCAGCGGCCGCATTCTTGACTAGAAGATCTACCAGTTCATCGACATCTATACCTGTATCTTCTACCATCTTTCTAGTAACTTTCGCCATTTTTCACACACCTCCTAGTGCGGATTGTATGTCATCAGGCTACTTAAATATTGGGTTTTTAAAAAATTCTCAATAACTGTCATCGGATATAGAGTGAGAGAGTAAGTTGAAAGAAAAAAGCGGACTCGTTGGAAGGCTACTGCCTTCCAACTGCCCGCTTAAAATCAAAGATTTGTAAACGGACGCGACGGGATTCGAACCCGTGAAGTCTGCCTTAGAAGGGCAGTGCCATGTCCTGACTAGGCAACGCGCCCATGTTCTAGTTCTGAAGAGCGCTGTATCTATATCATTCGAGAGAAGTTCTATTTAAGTAATTTCCCTTTTTAGTCTCCCTCTTCGACGATCTCCTTCTCTTCTTCCTCACTGATGACCTTTGACATACCTATGAGCTCATCGTTTTCCTTCAATCTCATCACCTTCACGCCCATGGTGTTCCTGCCCTGGACGCTTATGTCTTCCACCGGTGTCCGTATCACCATGCCGTTCTTGCTCATCAGTATGATCTCCTGGCCTTCCTCTACAACCCGTGCACAATGTACCTTACCGTTTCTCTCTTCGGTCCTCATTGTGATGACTCCTTTAGCCCCTCTTCTTGTCTTCCTGTATTTCTTCACCGGACATCTTTTACCGTATCCCTTCTCAGTCAAAGTCAGCAGCTTGTCCTCGGGTTCGACTAGAGTCATACTGACCACTTCATCGTCATCTTCTAACTCCGCTCCCTTGACACCCATGGTGTACCTTCCCATTGGCCTCACGTCGCTTTCGTCGAATCGGACCGCTTGTCCGTTCTTCGTGGCTAAGAGAACCTCGCTATCACCGTCGGAGAGTTTCGTGTCAACCAACTCGTCGTCGTCCATGAGTTTTATCGCCCATATACCAGTCACCCTTGGATTGCTGTACTCGGACAACCGTGTCTTCTTGATCTTGCCTTTCTTAGTAGAGAACAGCAGGTATTCGTCCTCGGAGAACTCGCTAACTGGGATCAGGTCCTCGACCTTCTCGTCATCTTCCAGCCTCGGCAGTAAATTAACGATAGGTCTGCCTTTGGCCCTGCGGCTCCCTTTCGGCAGCTTATATGTCTTCAGCCAGTAAACTCTTCCTTTGTTGGTGAAGAACAACAGATAATCATGTGAGTTGGCCACGAAAAGGTCCACCACGTAGTCTTCGTCCTTGGTATCCATACCTATGAGGCCTACACCGCCTCGACGCTGCTTTCTGTACGTGTCGACAGGAAGTCTCTTTATGTAACCGCTGTGGGTTAACGTTACCACAACGTCCTCCTCCGGGATCAGATCTTCGGTCTCTACCTGCACCGCTTCTTTATTAATCTCTGTCCTCCTCTCATCCCCGTATTTCTCAGTCAGCTCGTCCAGTTCGTCCTTTATAATATCCAATACCATCTGACGATCGCCCAGTATCTCCTTGTACTCCTTTATCTTCTCCTCGATCTCCTCGTACTCCTCTTGGATCTTCTCCCTCTCTAGTCCTGTCAGCCTTCGTAACCGCATATCCAGGATGGCATCGGCCTGTTTCTTGCTCAGCAAGAAGCGGGACGTAAGTTTCTCTCTAGCTTCATCCAATTCATCGGACCCGCGGATTATCTTTATCACTTCATCTAGATTATCCAGCGCGGTCAGAAGTCCGTCGAGTATATGGGCTCTGTCCTCCGCCTTGTCCAACTCGTACTTCGTCCGCCTGGTAACCATATCGATGCGGTGATCGATATAGTGCTGGAGTGTTTCCTTTAAGGTAAGGACCTGCGGCTCGTCGTCCACCAGAGCAAGGTTGATCACACCGAAGGTGACTTCCATCTGGGTGTGCTTGAACAACTTGTTCAAAACGACGTCTGGAAGG
>JAHENW010000046.1 GCA_018610025.1 Thermoplasmatota archaeon | reverse complement strand
CCCTGATAGCAAGTGATGATGCAGGAAACGAAAATTACGACCAGGATGACGCTTTCGGCTACAATTACGTCAATTTGACGGTCCAGGATAGTACCAGCGATCCCATTGATGGGGCTAATATGACCCTGACGGTAGGTGACCGAGAGATAGAGTCCAATGGAACGGATCCTATGGGTTTGACTAAGTTCTACGAACCTTTCAATCAGACCAAGAATATCTCGCTGACGGTTAACCATCCAGATTACGATAAGGATTCGCCATATGTTTTCTCTGGAGAACGCGACAAGGGTGGATATGACAAGACAATCACTATCTTTAGCCAGTCGGAATGGCCCATCATATTGGGCCCTGTCACTGATTCGCAGGGATATGCGATACCAAATGCCAATATGACCTTATCTGATGGCACCGACTCCTGGAAAGCGAGAACTGGTCCAAAGGGGTACGCAGTGATAGAACTACCACACAATCCGTATAGGTCAACCTATTCTCTTACGATAGAAAGGTCGAGTTATGAGACCTTTACCAACGACAGCTTCGAGGTCCCCAGTTATTGGGACCGGGCGAAACTCATCTCAGACTACGACTACATCTTGCAGGAGAACTACACCAATCTGCATCCCGGAGATTATGGGGTAGAAAAAGGACAGTATATAGATTCCATGACGGTAGAGGCGAGAGAATCTCGTGATAAAGGACTGGCAGATACCGCTCACCAGGATATAGACATGTTCCTACAAGGAGTCGAAAGTCATGAATACGAAAACACGCCTGAAAACTGGAGACAGAACTTGACCGAGTCGAAAGGTGTTGGAAGCTATACTAATCTCTTCCACAACCCAGTTTACCAGAAAGACCTTCCCACAAAGACAGACGAACACGGCTACGAAGGGGTTCAGCCCATCGTGAAAACGAACTCAGGAGAATGGCGGTTCAACCCACTCGCCAACAGGAGCATCAGATTTGCAACAAACTTCCTTATCAACAGGAACCATGTCTGCAACGAATTCTATGATGGACACGCCAATCCTCGATATTCACCCATAGGACCGAACGAACCAGGGCACGAGAGCTATATAGAGCCGGTTGAAGAAGAAATAGGCCTCTCGGCCACCGGTAATCATTCGAGAGGTTTCGAGATGATCCAGAATTCGATGGATTTCTGGGTCGGCAATCTAAGTGAAGGAGAACTAAGAAACGATGGCACCGATGCTGATCCACAATGGCAGTACAGGCCCCCCGGAGGAACGTGGGAAAACATCACCATCGAGGGGATGATAAGGACAGAGGACAAGCGAAAGGAGATAGGACAATACTATGCCGATCTACTAGAGGCTTCTGGATTTGAGGTCGAAAAAGAATTAAGGACGAGAAAAAAGGCAGTGATATCGACTTTCTACAGCGATCCTAAAGACCTGTCTTGGCAGTTCTATACAGGCGGATGGCTCGCATCACAGGCGACTAAATATAAATATTGGTCGATGTCACAGATGTACGCACCTTACTACACCTACATGCCCGGTATGCAGGATAAAAATAATTGGAACTATGAAAACGAACGACTCGATAAGTTAGGTAAAAAATTGGAACAAGGTAAAATAAACTCTGAAGATGAATACTGGGAAACTCTCCAGAAGATGGACAGGATCGGTATCCATGAAGGAGTTAGGGTCTTCATATCTGACGTCCATGTATCCTATCCATCCAATAGACATTCTATGAGGCGGAGCGCACCCGACAGAACCACTGGATATTCAAATTCATTCACACCTCAAACCATGAGGAGCGATGACGGAGATATGAACATCGCTACTTTCTCCTCAAATGGAGAACTGGTGACTGGTAGCTGGAACTGGATCGAAGGTGTGTCTGGCCAATCGACCGAAAAGCTCCAGCAGATTTCCTATGATGAGCCAGTGATGAACCATCCTAGAACTGGTGAGCCGATGGAGATGCGCGCGGACTTCAATGTGACCGCCGATTATCATTGGTCTGGTGGAAGTTTGACCGAGAACATCACCGTTCCCAGTGATGGCGTATATTATGACACCCTCGATGAAAGATGGAAGACGGTGGGAAGCGGTTTGAAGGCGGCGACCAAAGTGACTTTCGATTGGCATCTAGACGATATACCACAGCATTACCATGATGGCCACGAGATAACGGAGAAAGACATCATAGCTCATTACGCCTTTAAGAAAGATAAATCCTACCTGGGTGCTGACAACGATCAAAAATATAATCGACATTTGGGGACATCCGAACAAGAGTTCTTCAACAATATAGAAGCGATCGACTGGGGCGGCGATGACGGGAAATTCACCATTTACGGCGATTATACATTCCCCACCGATGAGGTGATAGCGGATTACTACGCTATTGGTCCTGGTAGAAAACCGTGGCAGATAGACGAGGCCGCTGATCATTGTGTGAGAGGAACCGGATATGCTAGCACGACAGAAGTTTATTCATGGGGGCCTGAAGGAAGTGCCAATTGGGTCGACTTCCTGAATTCAAGTCACTCACAGGACTTCACCAATACTATGCAGAACTTACAGAACGACAATTGGGTACCGAATTATCTCAATGAAACAAATAACAGTGGGGTCCTGAACTCTTCACTGCTCTACAGTTATACCGATTATTCATCCTTGGATAACCAGATAGAATCCATTCAGCAGTTCTATAGCGATCATGGACACCTATGGGACAGCCAAGGGCCTTTCATGTTAACGGATTACGACAAGAACGCTCATACTATGCATTTCCAGAGATTTACGAAAACAAACGGATACAGGTATAACAAGAGCTATTGGAACGATTTCCTTAGGAACCAAACCTTTGAAGCGGTAAATGTGGAAGCCCCCGAATTTGTAGTTCAGGGAGAGGATATCCCCATAACCTCTTACGGGAAGATCAAAGAGGATTACCCCGTCCGTTCCATTTATGAAGCGGATAGAGGCAACGTGACCATCCAGTTGCTCGACAGTGGCGGCGATATAATGTACGAATCCTACGCTACTCTCCAGTCCGGAGGTAGATTCACTCTTACAATACCAGGATCGGTGACATCTGGTGTCTCAGGGGG
>JAHENW010000045.1 GCA_018610025.1 Thermoplasmatota archaeon | reverse complement strand
AGTCGATGGTTTTTATCCATGAGTTCTCCCACTTTATTCAGGTCTCCCTTTTTCAGAGCTTTGCTACCTTCCAAGACCAGTTTGCCGATGTCGTTGATCAACTGTCTTCCAAAGTTGTTTCTATGATAGAACCGGCTGACCTTCTCTACCAGCGGTCCAGTACGAGCGTGGACCTGTGTATCTCCGATCACGAGCTGCATATCGGGTATGTCCCTATGATGGACATACCAAACCTTCTCTCCTTTCCTTATCTTCCATAAAAAATCGCTCTTCTTTTCTTTAGCTAGCATCACCGCACTGCCGTGAGTAGATGTCGAGGTATCTATGGGACTCGCAGAGCCCTGGGCGGCGTATTCTACCTTGAACCCATCCTTGGCGACCGCCTCTTCAGAGAAATCATCCTTCATATCATGCAGACATGCCAAGAAGGAAGTTGTCAGTGCTGCCGAGGACCCCATGCCCGCCCCCGACGGCAGTTCACTATTGAGTCTGATATTGAGGTCATTTTCAGAACCGGCTTCGTCTAGAGCCGCTAATAGATACTCATGATGTTCTCGATTGATGGGCTCTTCGTTCACCGTGGTTTCCCCCCTTCCTTTGTCCACATCACAGTGCATCCTTCTGTTCAATGCCAGGGCTATAGCAGGTTCTCCGTGGACCACGGCGTGTTCCCCGAAGAGTATGACCTTACCTGGAGCAGAGCAACTGACCATCTATAAGGGAAAATAGATAATAGGTACTTATAGGTTCTCACTATAGATAACTGAAATCCGTAGCCATCTCTCTCAGCCTTTTCACCCTTTCCTCCATGGGTGGATGGCTGGAGAACAACTTCACGAAGGTACTTTTCTTGAAAGGGTTCACTATGAACAGGGAAGCGGTGGTCGGGTTCTTCTTCTTGATGGGATTCCTTTTGTTCTCCTTGTGAAGCTTCTCGAGGGCATCTGCAAGTGCGTTGGGATTCTTCGATATCTTAGCTCCCTGCTCGTCAGCCATGAATTCCCTCTTCCTCGATATAGCCATCTTGATGATGAGCGCCCCTATGGGTGCCAGCACCATCACGACCAGCAGTATCGGATTCATCCTTCTCCTCCCGAAGAACATCTGGAACCACACCAACCTGGCCAAAATGGTTATCGCCCCGGCAAGTGTTGCGGCTACGCTCATCACCAGCATATCTCTATCCTTTATGTGACCGATCTCGTGGGAGATGACGCCCTTGAGTTCTTCGTCGTTGAGCGACTTCAATATACCACGGGTGGTAGCCACCACGGCCGTTTCCTCGTTCCTCCCGGTAGCGAAGGCGTTTGGTTGGTCCATGGGTACAATGGCCACCTTGGGCATGGATATGTCCGCCTCGTAGGCTACCTCCTTTACGATGTTGAAGAGCCGAGGGTTGTCTTCCTCTTCGATTATCTCGGCTTTGTAGGTCTTCAGGATTATCTTATGGCTGTAGAAATAGGTGATCAGGTTCATCGCTCCGGCTATACCCAAGAACAAGATCATAGCGAAGATGGGGCTGCCAAAGAAGAACGTTCCCAGCAGGTATCCTACGCCTACGAAAAATATCACCATAAAGGCGAAAAGGCCGGTTGTCTTCCCTATATATCCCATGGTAAAATAGACTTATCCAAACCTGTTAATAAACGTTTTGCTCAGGGCGAGAAAAATCTTTTAACCCGTCTCGTGTATTACGGGATGTGGATGAAAAAACCAAGACCAGGCGTTTCCTCTCCCGTGTTATCAGGGATTATTACTCAAGCGTAGATCTGACCCTGCCCTATAGGTTCACCAAACGAGAGTTCGCCTTCGTTTACATGGGTGGGAAGGGCATGCATCGTCCCGTGGCGTTCTCCAAGAAAAATGAATTCAAATCCTTCATGAGGGAGAAAACACCGCTCCATTCCTACTATTCCACCGCCTATTACACCAATCCCCAGGCACCAATGGCCGACAAGGAATGGATCGGAGCGGACCTGGTCTTCGATCTGGACGCGGATCATCTTCCAGGAGGGGATGACCTCACCTATCCAGAACAGTTGAAGGAAGTCAAGAAAAAGACGAGATTGCTGCTCGATGATTATCTTAAGGAGGACTTCGGTTTCCAGGAGGACGACCTCTCCCTATATTTTTCCGGTCATCGGGGATATCACATACACGTGAGAAGGAACGACGTTCTACAGCTCTCTTCCCATGCCAGGAGGGAGATAGTCGATTATATCACTGGCAGAGGTCTAGATATGGATATTATATTCCCCACCGAGACCTTCAAGATCAGCGAGTTCATGGACAAGAAGAAGACAGAGAAAAGCCCGATGCTACCTCCTGAGGATGAAGGAGGGTGGAGAAGGAAGACCAGGGAGATGACTATCCAGCTGGTCAAGAGATGGAAGGAGATGTCGAGAGAGGAAGTCATCCGAGAGATGGAACAGAAACATGGCGTCGGAGAGAAGACCGCTCGAGGACTCTATGAATGTCTCTTCGAGAGAGAGGGATGGAAAGATGTAGTGGATAAGGGGATATTGGACGTCTTTCCAGCTCAGAGAACTGTCAGTGTGTCAACATTCTTGGATATAATAAAAGGTGTCATCCTTGAGGAGAATATAATGGAGGTCAGGTCTGGCGTGGTGGGAAGTACTGACGAACCGGTCACCGGTGATACCAAGAGATTGATCAGATTACCTTCTTCTCTACACGGCGGTTCCTTTATGAAGGTCACTCCGATAGACATCGGAGACTTCGAAAACTTCCATCCCTTCGAACGAGCGATACCAGAAGTGCTGGGAGAGAGCTCTTACAGGATCAGATTTTCGGACATGCCCTCTATTGAAGAGGTGAAGATAAAAGATAGATCGTTCGGACTTGAAAAGGAGATGGAGGTTCCTGAATACGCTGTCCCTCTTTTGACTTCCAAGTTCAAAGCAACTTTAATATAGGGAAAAAAGATATATTGATTGTTAATAATAGAGGAGATAAGAAGGTAGCGGGCGATGAAAAGAGACAAAGATAGATTGGAAGGATCATACAAGATCGCCGGCCTTAAGCGTTTGGAGAAGATAGCTTACGGTATTCAAGGATTGGGTATGGCTTTTGCCTTCATCCTCCTGGTTTATCTCAGTGGGAGCAGTATAAAGCCATTTTACCTGCCTCTCTTCTATCCCATACTGATCATCTCGGTTT
>JAHENW010000044.1 GCA_018610025.1 Thermoplasmatota archaeon | reverse complement strand
TCTTCCCGGTGGCGCTCTCCCCGGTTTCACTGACAAGTGTCCTGTCAACTCCATATGAGGTAGCCATTGAATTAGTCGGATCGGAACCGAAATAGTGATATAATATGTTTATATCGTATAATTTCCACTGTAACTGGTTCACCCCGATGTTGTCCGAATAGGATTTGACTTCCCATGTGTAGTTCTTACCAACTGTACATTTCTTCCTATCGGTCCCATCGATCACGACCTCTGGTGGGATCACGTCTTGGACAGCCTGACTGGTCTGTTCTGATGTTTGATTTCCGTTGACATCAGTCGCATTGAGCCAGTAGGTGAGTCGAGTGGCATCTTCTGGTATCATCATAGTCTGATTATCTATCTCATTTATTGGATTACCGCCGGTATCATTCCCACTCACCCTTTCCATGCGCCAATCAAGGTTCGCCGAATTAACATCGTTGAATTGATTTACTATCGCCCAATCGATGTTGTAGTTCCTGCCCGTTTTGGGTTGACCTACAGTTTTGTCCACTACCTTTGGTCCAAGACCCCGTTGATAATCTCTGTTTATGGTCACGGAATTACCGGCTGCATCATTGCCAGTTATGGTGTACGTAAGGTTGGTTACGGTATTGTTTAGAGAGATATTTTCACTGTAAAGAGTTCCGGAATGGGATGTCATCGCGATCCCACTCTGACTTTCAGAAGGTGCCTTCTCATAATCGATTGTGTAATCAAGTCCGGCTGCTGGACTCCCCACTTCTCTGTTGTCGGTAAGGTTCACTGTAACATTATGGTCCTGTCCTCTCATGGGCCCCCCTGAGGGGAAGGTCTCTTTCATGACGGGATCATCATCGTCTTGTACTGCGACTGTATTGTGGGTGGTGTTCCAGTGGCCACCATCGTCCACCACGGAGAGTTGATATTCTATTTCATATGCATCTGGAGCAATCGGATCGGTTTCGAGATTTATGTAAGTTCCATCGCCGTATGAACTATACGTGTCTATGTTATACATCTCATAATCGCCTGAACTCCAGTTGGTCCACTCCGTCCTCTGGTCTGTGGTCCAGTTTACATAGACTTCTATTGGGCCGTATGTCCGCCCCTCCACATAGGGCATGAAAGAATAATAGAGCGGCAGGTCGTCACCGGTCGTTGGTGTGTCATAAGAAAACGAATAGTCCACTATACTCGGACTTGGGTCGTTCGTAGCTGCCTCTGCAGTCGGCTGCATCACAAAAAACGCTGAGAATCCTGCAAAAATCACTGTCAAAATCACCACTACAGTCTTCCATTTACGCAATTTTCCTCTCAATGTTCCCTACCTCAGATTATTGAATTAAACTAAGTTATCATTCTTATTTTTTTCCCCTCGGGTAGGGGATATAACACATCAAGTATCCAACTTAACCACATTCAGACTCCCCGCACTTGGGGCATACCCAGCATCCTTCGGAAGGAATCAGATCTTCTCCACACTCCTGACACCTATTCATATATTCAAGATTAATTTACTACATTTAAAACATGAAAAGGGAGGTTATCGAAAGTAAATTTAAAAATAAAAATACATATACCCCTTCGAACTAAGGCCATAGTGAAAAGAGATGGATCTACAAGAGATGTTCGATCCTGAAGGTGTCGCAGTGGTGGGAGCCTCGAAAACTGAAGGGAAGGTGGGAAATGCAATAGTGAGATCTCTGGAAAGGAGATTCCAGGGTAGTATATATCCCGTCAATCCCAAGTACGAGTCTATCGAGGGACACCGGGCCTATGAATCAGTTTCTGATATAGATGAAAATGTAGACCTGGCCATCATAGGGGTACCGGCGGAGATAGTTCCAGAGGTGGTGAAGAACTGCGGTGAAGGGGGCGTAAAAAATATCATCATCGTGAGCGCTGGTTTCCGAGAGGCTGGCAGGGTGGATTTAGAGGAAGACATCAAAAGATATGTGGATGAATTTGACCTGAATGTTATCGGTCCAAATTGTCTTGGTATATTCAATTCGAAGAACGGCTTAGATACCATCTTCAATCCCCCTGACAGGCAGTCGCGACCACCAGAGGGTTCCATAGCCTTCCTCTCTCAGAGTGGGGCCTTCGGCGCTGCCCTTTTGGACTGGTTCTCCGAAATTGATATAGGGATAAGCAAATTCGTGAGCTATGGTAACAGGGTGGATATCGACGAGGGTGACCTGCTCAGACATTTCAACGACGATACAGATACAGATATCCTGCTGTTTTACATAGAGGGACTGAAGGATGGGAGGGACTTCGTATCGGCGGCATATGAGTCTAACAAACCCATATTGGCCTTCAAGTCGGGGAAGACAGAAAAGGGCTCATCGGCTGCGACCTCTCATACCGGCTCGTTGGCGGGGAAGGACAAGGTTTACGAGGCGGCATTCAAGCAATCTGTCATCCTGCGAGCAAGTAGTGTGAGGGAGATGATCAGTGCAGCTAAAGCTATCTCGATGCAGCCCTTTGGAGAAGAGAAGGGGGTTGGTATCGTTACCAATGGCGGCGGAGCAGGGATCACACTTATAGATGCCATCGTAGAGAAAGGGTTGGAAGGAGCTGATTTTTCTAAAAGAACCAATCAACGATTTAGAGAAAAGATTTCTGAAGGGAGTATCCCACAGGATGTATCCTTTCAAAATCCGGTGGACATCCTTGGAGACGCCTCCTCTGAGCGGTATCACACCTGCATGGAACTGGTTCTAGAAGATAAAAATGTCGGGGGGCTGATCGTCGTCCTCTTGTTCCAATCCCCCTCCTTGGAAGATGATATAATCGACCGACTTCGTGAACTTCAGGGATACAAAAAACCTATAGTGTGCATGGCTCCAGGAAGCGACTTGACGGAACCGATAAGGAAAAAGATAGAGGATATAGGGATACCAGTTTATGAAACTCCAGAAGAGGCCGCTCAGGGTATGAAAGCATTGATGTATTTCGGGTAGGAGATTTACAAAAGAATTAAACATGATAAAAAGCATAATAGAGACAGATGATATCCAAAGACGATCCTCTCAAGAATCTATATGTAGATAAGGACGATATAGACCGTCTTAGGCTGTTTCTCTCTTTGAAGGATTACATGGGAATAGATAAAGAGACGGGTGAACCAGTTTTCTACGAGCCATATTACAATCAAAACAACGAGGAGAAGATAATCCTCTACCTCCTCTATCGTAGAGCCGCCGCCGCTTTAGGCCATATAGACAAGAGCAAGATAGGTATAGGTGCGAGAGACCTAGCCAATCGTTTGAATCTAGAGTATGAGGAGGTGCGAGACCTACTATCCGAGATATCATCGGTGAATAACGACGAGAGTAGGGGCAGATATTACATCCCGGGTGACAAGATAGAGGAAAGCCTGCACGAGGTCGGACACGAAGACGATATATATTACAGTACGGAAGAGTACACCAAGAGGATCAGTTGATAAATTTCTAGGATAGCACTATACGTTTTTAATGCACTTTTTTAACAAAAAATCCCCCTTTACTTCGAGCAGAACTCTCGTGTATGGAGGAACTTGTTTCTCCTCTTTCTCACTCTCTTCACTCCGCTCATCAAGTAAGAAATGCGCAAGAACTCGCTATGCTCGTTCTCCCTTTACTTTATTTTCCTCCGTTACACTCTAGAAAAGTTATCCCTTTCACTTCGAGCATAGCTCTCATACATGGATGAATCAAAGATTCATCCTGCTTTTTGTAAAAAAACTTTTATTAAGGGCTATCAGAGATAGC
>JAHENW010000043.1 GCA_018610025.1 Thermoplasmatota archaeon | reverse complement strand
CCCTGCCAATCTGCTCCATATACAAAGGCGTCAGACGATCAACAGGCAAAAACGGCCATCAGGATATGATCGTTCACAACAGTGGATACTCGCGCAGGAACTCGATATTGTTCTTGTAGCATTCACGTACATCGTCCAGACCCAAGCGGAGCATCACGAGCCTCTCTAGACCCAATCCCCAGGCTATCACCGGATGCTCTATACCGTGGGGCTCCAGCACCTCCCTTCTGAACAATCCACCGGCTCCCATCTCAAGATAGTCTCCTTTGAACTTGACGAAGACCTCTAAGCTGGGCTCGGTGAAGGGGAAGTAGGAGGGCCTGACCTTCACATCCTCGAAGCCCATCTTTCCGTAGAACTTCTTCATCATGCCTATCAGCATATTCAGACTGGCGTTCTCCTCCATGACGATCCCTTCGATCTGTATGAACTCCGAAAGATGGGTTGCATCGCTCTTCTCCGAGCGGAAGTTCCAGTCAACGGAGAACGCCTTCACCGGCGGTTCGGGATGTTCCGAAAGATATCGTATACTGGCCACAGTGGTGTGGGTCCTGAGCACGGCCTTCTCGGCCTCCTCTTCACTCCAATCGTACCCCCAGCCCCTAGACCGCGTATCACCGCCGTCTTCGTGCATGCTCTTCACTTTATCCACAACATCGCCTCCGACCTCTATCTTCGAGGGTTTCTTCATGTAAAAGGTGTCCTGCATGTCTCTAGCGGGATGATCCTGAGGGATGAACAATGCGTCCATGTTCCAGAAGGCTGGCTGGATGAAGTCGTACTTCATCTCGGTGAAGCCCATTTCTAAAAAGACGCGGCGTATCTTCTCTATCTCCCTTTTGACGGGATGTCTCTTCCCACCGTACTCGGCCGGGGCGAAGGCCTTAACATCATACGGCCTCAGCCTGGCTTGCTTCCATGCACCGGTCTTTATTATCTCTGGTGTAAGCTGAGCTATCTCTCTCTTGAGCTCTATGCCCTCTTCCACCACATCCAATCCTTTGTCCGTCAAACTCACCGTCCTGCTGATCTCCTCGTCCTCGTCGATTATCTCTTTTCTCGAGAGGAGCTTGTTGACGGTGAACTCGTCCACCTCATCTTCAGACAGCCTTCCCTCCTTTCCCAGCCGCCGTATAAGTTCTTCATCTCTTCCTCTCTCCTTCACCGCCTCTTCCCCCTTCTTCGTCATCTCGATGTAGGTTTCCCCCTCTTCTTTGAACACCTTGGCCCAGTCCTTGTCCTTGAGCCACCCCAGGGCTATGCCGGTCTTGGCCTTCCCCAGCCCACTTTCTTCCTGCATCTTTGAGATGCTGGCCTTACCGCCCATCTTGTCCAGGTATTTCAGCGCCTTCCTCTCGGGCAGGTCCCTCTTGGCATAGCTCTTCCTGGCCAAGCTGTAATATCTCGTGACTTCCTCCTCAACCTCGATGTATGATTTCGAACTCAGCCAGGAGACCGCGTTCATCACCTTGACCAATTGATCCAGATCGGCCTGTTTCTTCACCTCCTCAGGTGAAGCCGAGCCGTCTAACTCCCCCAGAGCGATCAGCACTTTTTTTTCTAGATAGCTGAGTTCTTCACTCATGACGCTTACCGATATTTTTCATCGAATATAAATCTTTACTGGAACTCGCCGATCTCCCTTTCGACTTTCCTCACCAGCTTACGGGAGGTCACCAGCCGCCTCACCTTCTCTATGTCGGGAGAAAGTTCTCTATCTTTCTCTAAGGGAGGAACCTCCTCTCGGACCAGCTCGTATGCCGCCTTCACGCCCTTCCCCGGCTCAATGTCGTGATACTCCAATCCTTGCGCCGCAGACAGCAGTTCGATGGCCACCACGTTGATAACGTTCTCTAGTATCTCTTTCGTTTCCCTGGCACTTATGGTCCCCATGCTCACATGGTCCTCCTGACCGGCGGAAGTCGGTATAGAATCGACACTTGCCGGGTGGGAGAGCACCTTGTTCTCCGAAACCAAGGACGCGGCGGTGTACTGAGCGATCATAAAACCGGAGTTAAGCCCGCTCTCTTCCGTCAAGAACGGAGGCAGCCCGCTCTCTTCCTTATACATCAGTTTATCGGTAGTTCTCTCGGATATATCGCCTATTTCAGCAAGAGCGGAGGAAAGGAAGTCCATGGCCAGTGCGATGGGCTGCCCGTGGAAGTTGCCCCCGGATATCACGTCGCCGTTGGAGAAAACAAGAGGATTATCCGTGGCGGAGTTCATCTCCGTTACCAGCACGTTCTCAACGTGGTCGAGGGCGTCCTTCACCGCCCCATAGACCTGGGGCATGCATCGTAAAGTGTAGGGGTCCTGCACCCTCTCACAATCCTTGTGTGACTGGATTATCTCGCTCCCGTCGGTGAGTCCCCTAAGATTTCCCGCACAGTCAACCTGGCCCTGATGAGGCCTCACATCGTGTATACGCTCATCAAATGCTGCCGATGTTCCCATAAGGGCTTCTAGGCTCATGGCTCCGGCTATCTGAGCACACTTCAGGACGTTCTTGGCATCCTTGACCACCAGTGCCCCTATGGCTGTCATGACCTGGGTCCCGTTGAGCAGGGCTAGTCCTTCTTTCGCCTTGAGTTCAAGGGTCTCTATACCGGCCTTCTTCACGGCCTTTTCTCCGTCCATCCTTTCCCCCTCATACCATGCCTCTCCTTCACCCATGAGGACGAGGGACATGTGAGCCAGTGGGGCTAGATCACCGGAAGCACCCACGCTTCCCTTGCACGGTATGACCGGGTGAACTCCTTCATTGAGTAACTCAACCAGCCTTTCGATCAACTCCACCCTCACCCCGCTGTATCCCTTGGCTAACGTATTAGCCCGCAGGAGTATGGTGGCTCTAACTATGTCTACAGGAAGCGGCTCTCCAACACCGCTGGCGTGACTGCGGATCAAGTTCTTCTGCAGTTCTTCGGTCTTATCCTGTTCGATCTGGATATTCGAGAGGTCACCGAATCCAGTATTGATCCCATAAACGGCCTCGCCGCTCTCCAGCTTCTCTTCAACTATCTCCCTGGACTCCCTTATCTTCTCCCTGCACTCATCCGATATCTCCACATCCTCCTTCACCCTGCTCACTCGGTGTACCTCTTCGATGCTCAGCTCCTCGCCGTTGATAATCATATGAAAAGAGAAAAGATGGTTTCTTTTTTAAATTATCGGAACTAGAGCGTTATGCCCTCGGAACCCTGGTAGTTGCCCGAATGCTCGTCGTACTGTTTCTCACTGCCTCCAGACATGAGATGAAAGACCATCTGTGCGAAGGTCTCGCCGATGGGGACCTCGACCTCCTGATGGGTGTTATAGGCGCTGAGGGTCAAATTCCCTTCGAAACCGGCGTCTATCATGCCGAAGGACGAGAGAACGCCCTTCCTGGCCCATGTCGTACGGATCCAGAGCTCACCTGCGACCTCAGGGGGAAAATCTACATATTCCTCTGTAGAGACCACGAACCAGCTCCCGCCCGGCACGGTGACGACCCCTTCCGATACTGGCTCCTCACCCCTCACCGATATCTCGGCTATGGTCAGGTCGTAGCCGTTGGGCGTTAGATTCTCTGGATCGAATCCCTTTATCTCCAGCCTTCCATCCTCCATATTCTCCAGGATATCCTTGTCCGATAATATCATGTTATCCCTTGATCAAAGGAGAAAGCAGTATTTTTATCTGTGGATTCGGGAAACTGATTTATATTCCCCACCGGATAGTGTAAAAAATCCGACCTCTTATAGGAATGATCCCATGAGCAGTAGCGAGGAAAAACAGAGAGAAGAGCTCTTGACCGATCTCCTTGATATACTGAAGGAAGAAGACAAGATCAAGGTAGACGTGCTCAGAGCGGTGGGTAAGATAGGTGGAGAGAGGGTGAAGGACCAGTTGAAGGAGCATGTCTCAGGGACAGAGGAACCGGCGGTCAGGGAGACCGCTATCCGGTTTCTCAGCGAGATCGAAGACGAAGATATAATCGATATACTGAAGGACCTAGCCCTCGACTCCGATTCGAAAAGGGTTAGATTGAGCGCCGTGAAGGCCCTGGGCAAGGTCGGTGGTCAGGAAGAGATAGAGGTGTTGAAGAGATTGACCCTCCTTGCCGATCAGGAGAAGATAAGATGGACCGCGGCGTGGTCACTGGCCGAGGTAGGAGGGGAGAAAGTTCTCGACGACCTCATCTCCGTCCTCAATAGTGATCACACTGTCCTCAAGAAACACACCATCGAGGCACTATCGGAGATCGGTGGTAAAAGGGCGGAAGACAAGATAATCGAGATGATGAATACCGAAGATCCCCAGATACGTTCCTGTGCCGCTGAGGCCGCTGGAGAGATGTGCTGTGAAAGGGCTGTCGACGACCTTCTTTCCCTCCTGAACGATGAGAATCCCAAAGTCCGAAGATGTGCCGTTCAGGCCCTGGGAGATGTAAGATGTCAGCAGGCTGTCGAACCGATATTGGAT
>JAHENW010000042.1 GCA_018610025.1 Thermoplasmatota archaeon | reverse complement strand
TTCCTCCTAGCGGTGAGCACTTCTCCCATGTACCAGCGGTGATCCCCGACGTCTACCTTCTGCTCGACTTCACACTCCAGTACGAGGGGACATTCCTTGATTCCTGGTACCGATACCTCCTGGCAATCTTCCATACTGAGATCGTATTTATCGAATTTATCTATCTCTTTTCCGGAGTCACTACCGCAGCCCAAAATTTCATCCATCAACTCTGCGGTAGGGACGTTTACGGTGAATTCAGGATTATCTTCTAACAACTCATAAGTATGTCTCTTCGGCGAGATACCAGTTCCTACGATGGTCGGATCGAGGGAAAAAACGTGGATCATGGAGGCAGTCATTATATTACTCTCATCTTCGTTACCAGCCCCGATAAGGACCGTGGGAAAATGCGGGAGCGACTTTACCGCTATATTTGGTGGGAGGCTTTCTTTCATGATCATCATCAAGGGATTGACGGTTATCAATCTTTCGAAGAAACTAGCACAATATTTTTAACTGAGAGGAGATGTGAAAGATTGGATGGAAGAAGATAGTGAAAGTGAAGAAAAGGATAAGATCCCACGGGTTTGGCAGTGGCTTTCAGAAGCCTTTACTCCCAGCAGTAGCTCTATCAAGGAATTCAGATTACTCAAGAGAGAACACCCAGTAATCTTCAAATTAACGGTATATGTCCCAATTTTTCTCCTGGTCTTCCTGATGATCTCTACTTCATTATACACCGGCATCTATTATTACTCGTATTTACCGGACCGCGAGAAAACGATGAACGTAAGTACTCAGGAGGCGAAAAATACCCTCTCTACGTATGAACTCTTCGAGAACTTTAAGATGGGAGATTACATATATAAGCCCATAAATTGGAGGTTGGAGAGCTCCAATCCAGTGGGGAGTTGGGAAGATAATAATTTCACATCCAGTATCAATTTCACCCAACGACATCAAACACTACAAATCATCTATGAAGGGATTTTCTTTCAATCAGTGAATGAGGAAAAAATAGCCCTAGAAAATCTACTCAATGAAAGTGGTTATAACATCACTCTCTCCGTCAGTGGTGATAGATATACCTCGAGCTCCGAGGATTTTCTCGTCACGGCTGGCATGATAGAGGAGAGCTCAGATAATAAATTCGACATCAATCTATACTATAGTGGGGTGAACTATTCTCGGGCCCGAGATATCATCTCCTCATTCGATGGGATGATCGAGGATGAAAGGCTCCTGTTGAAAGAACTAGACACCCCACCGACGAACAGACTACATTCGGAACTGACCTCCGCCAAGATGGTAGATTATTGGAAACTGAAAACTGGAACGGTTAGAGGCACCTCTCTTGAATATCTTAAGGGGCTATTGAATCGCCAGCAGGTTTCAGGCTTCTTACGATGTCGGCGCTGGATGGCTAACGGAACGGAATCAAACCTCGAGACAGCTAGACCTGCAGAATATCTCGAGCTCATCCAAGGATTCGTCGAAGAAAGATACGAGAGCACCTCCGGGTCAGAAATCAACTGTAGGGACTATACTAGGACCTTCATAGAGGCTTTCTACTTTTCCAAGAAGCGAGTTCAGAATCCTTACATAGATGGAGTAGTGCTTTTCCCGGCTAAGTCAAGTAAGATAATTCCAGGGGTGGTAGATTCAGGACATCGATATATCGGAATCCTATCACTCAGAGATGAAGGTATCCAGATATCCTTCGTGGATTCACAGTGGGGTGCAGAGGATTTTCCATCCCTCAAACACGTATTCATGCCGACCCGGAGGTCTAGATTTGATGCACTAGACCCGTATCATCATCTTTCTTTCTACAGAACTGGCTGGTGGGACTATCAGATGGAAAGGAGCAGAAGAGACCTTATAATCGGCGCGGTCTCTCTTATGCTACTATATTTTTTCTTCCTTTACTTCCTGATAAGGATCGAGAGGGGTATCGATAGGGACTGGGAAAAAAGTAAAGAACATTGAAGATATATTTTGAAGGGGAACTTAAAACACTTATATATCGCACCTCAATTGTGGAAAGGATGATAGAAAAACCCAGGGGCACCCGGGATCTCGGACCCGAGGAGATGAGTCGGAGAAGAAAGGTCGAAGAGGAGCTAAGGACGGTTTCCAGGAGCTTTGGCTATCATGAGATCATGACCCCTACCTTCGAACACACAGAACTCTTTTTGAAGAGATCTGGACCATCTATAGTGGAGGAGATATACGATTTCGAGGATAAGGGAGGCAGAGAGATAGCCCTACGTCCAGAGTTTACAGCCCCGGTCATGCGCATGTATTCTGAGAGTATGAGGGAAAGGCCGAAGCCTTTGAAGGTCTTCTACTTTGGCCCGGCCTACAGGTATGAGAGGCCTCAGTCGGGAAGATATAGAGAATTCTGGCACTTCGGAACCGAGCTGATTGGACCGGATACTCCCCGAGCTGATGCCGAGAATATAGCTCTAGCCATCAGCTCTTTAAGGAAACTGGGTCTCAAAGATTTCAGTGTGAGGATATCGAACCTCCAGATACTGGATATCTTTTTGAAGGAAAGAGAGATACCTGAGGAAAAGAGAGGGCAGCTCTATCACGCACTGGACAATGAAGAAGATGTGAAAGACATACTCGGACCGGACACATCGGATGAATTCATCTCCTTCCTAAACACTCCACTCTCAGAACTTGAGGGATATCTTCAAGACACCTCCCCTATAGAATATCTCAAAAAGGTACTGGAGACCCTGGAGTTCTATGAGATTAAAGAAGAGGATTACACCATCGACCTGAGGATCGTCAGGGGACTCGATTACTATCAGGGCGTAGTGTTCGAGATCGACGCCCACGGTCTGGGAGCGGAGGAACAGGTCTGTGGAGGAGGAGACTATAATCTAGGGGATCTTTTCGGCCTTGATGTATCCTCTAAAGGTTTTGCCCTGGGCTTCGACAGAGTTGTTCTAGCGCTGGAAGATGAAGGTAAACTCCCCTTTCCCGAAAAGGGACAATACTATATCATCCCAATCGGTGAAGGATCTCTTGGATACAGCTACGATGTCTTAGATATGCTGAGAGAGAAAGGGGTGTCAGCGGACATAGAGCTTATGGACCGGGGTGTGGGGAACGCACTCTCATACGCCGATAGAGCCGATTTCAGATACTCTATTTTGATCGGGGAGGATGAGGTGAAGGAGGGTACGGTCACGATAAAAGAGATGGAAAGCGGAGAGCAGAAAACCCTCGTAAAAGAAGACTTTCTCTCAGAGGTCGAAAAGAGTGAATAGTGATATCTTCAAGAACCGACCGAATAAGCTGGTCATCCTCCTGTTCGTTATTATACTTTTTTACACCGTCTCTCTCTTTCTAGCCCCTTTGACCCTGAAGTCCGGAACCGTTTCTGAACTGGACGGAAACGCCAATATGGTGGATTATTCAGATAAATGGGATGAGTTATCCCCCTATCACCAGATGATATACCTCTTCAGCGATTTCAACTGTCATCAAAAACACTACCGTTCCTATTCGATCAACGGAAATCAGATGCCGGTATGTGCACGCGACGTTGGTATCTTCTTGGGTATGAGTGCCGGTTTCTTTCTTTTTTCCTTCGTAAAAGGCAGGAGGGATTACAAGGACGTCCTTCTGAGTGTGCTGGGTATCGACCTGGGGATATCCAAACGGAAGAGATACCTCATCCTGACGGTTCTAGCGATGATCTTCATACTGCCCATGGCACTTGACGGGGGTATCCAGTTGGCCACTTCTTATGAAAGCACCAATCCGGTGAGAACTATCACAGGATTACTCTTCGGACTCGGATTTTCGGCGTTCATTGCCTCCGTATTCGTCTCCGCATCCCATGAGATCTCCCAAGGTCTTTCCCAGAACAAACCCCCTTCTCAATGATGCCTCGATGAACAAAACTTATATATATTCCGAGCATACCTGAGAACCTGAGGATAACGATGACTCTCTGGCAAGGTAAATCACAAAGGAAGACAACCGGTGGAAGAAGACGGTATTCGAGAAAGAAAAGGAAATTTGAGATCAGCCCAGACTTTGAATTTCCCGTTATAGGAGATGAAAAAAGGAAGATAAAACGGGTTAGAGGAGGAAATCACAAGATCCGTGTGGTCGGGGAAAGGTACGCAAATATCTCAACATCCGAGGGAGTGGAAAGAGTGGAGATCAAAAACGTGTCAGAGAACCCCGCTAACCCCAATTATGTCCAGAGGAATATATTGACCAAAGGGGCCATAATAGAGACCGAGAAGGGGAAGGCAAAGATAACCTCAAGACCTGGGCAAGACGGTGTAGTCAACGCCGTTCTGATAGAGGAATAAG
>JAHENW010000041.1 GCA_018610025.1 Thermoplasmatota archaeon | reverse complement strand
TGCCGATGAGTACATAGATCTTCTTCTAAAGATACGAGAATAGCTCAGGGAGAAGGGGGAATACGAAACCGCCGACGAGATACGCGATAGTTTAAAAGAAAAAGGAATCCAGGTGGAGGACTCGCCGGAGGGTCCGAAGTGGAAGGTTTCAGATGATGGATAAAAAAGAAACTGTCAGAAAAGGTTATGATTCATGCGCTGACAGATACTACGAAACCCGAAATCAGCTGTTCTCCGAAGACAGGTTTCACGATTTCATCGAAAAGCTGCCGGAAGAGGGCAGGATATTGGATGTGGGATGTGGGGCAGGGGTCCCGGTAACGAAATATCTGGCTGACCGGGGATATAGGATGATAGGAGTGGACCTATCGAGAGAGATGCTGAAAAGGGCGAAGGAAAACGTACCCAGTGGTGATTTTCTCCAGCAGGACATGACGTCATTGGATTTCGATGAGGATGGATTCGACGGATTGACCGCATTTTATTCTATCATACACGTGCCTAGAGGTGAACATAGGGGCCTGCTCAGTGACATCAATGATATATTGAGAACATCTGGTGTTATGTTGATAAGCTTAGGCAGTACCGGATGGGAAGGAACGAATGATGATTTCCTGGGGGCCGAGATGTACTGGAGCCATCATTCCCCCGAAAAGACACTGCAGATGGTCGAGGATGTGGGTTTTGAGATAATTGATGATTGTTTCACTCAGCATCACTGGAATGATCAAGAGGAGGAACACTACTGGATACTGGCTAGAAACGGAAAATAAACCCACTTTCACTACACCCCCTGCCTTTTCCTTTCTTATATCTTGATACACAAGTATTACTTCCCATGGAGTTGAAGGACTCTCTCAAGCAAGGCAGGATAACCGCCTATAAAGGCACCCGCCATCACCTGGTGACCACATCCGCCGTAAGATTCGTCGGGAAGAACGACAGCGGGGCACTCATCATCGATGGCAGCGCGTCTATCGATCCGTACTGGATGGTGCGGGTGTGCAAGCGGTGCGGTTTTGATGAAAAAGAAGTGCTCAAGGAGATCTCCCTAGCCAGGGGCTTCACCGCCTATCAGTTGAGAGACCTGGTTCAGAAGATAGAGGACTTGATGGAAGAAAAAAACATCCGCTTTTTAGGTCTAGTGGACATGAGCAACCGCTTCAGGGACGATATAGACGATGAAGAGGGCCTCTGGCTTAGGTCGAAGACGGTCCGGACCGTTAAAGAGATAGTGCAGGAGTGCGGCCTCTATTCCCTAGCCGTGGACCGGGATCCTCATATATTCAGGCAGCACGGAGGTGAGAGGCATGGGGAAGAGCGTCCCCACGTACCGGCAGGAGCTTGATCGGATAATCTCGGAGTGGAAGAAGTTCAGGAGAGGGTTAAGAAAAGAGGAAAGGGAGAAGTTCGACGAGTTGATGAGGGAGGCAAAGAAGCATGCCTCGGCGGCACAGTACCAGGCCAGTTCGGATCCTATAGAGTCCCTCTTCATGTCTATTCTGTTAGAACATCAGAAGACACTCGACCGCCTAGAGAGGAGGCTGGAAGATGAAGGGCTGGATATTGGACATCTACCCCGACCTGAAGAAGGGGAAGATGGTCATCTGGCTGAGGACTGAGAAGGGCTGCCACAAGGTCCTGCTGGACTACGACCCAGTCTTCTATGCTAGACCTCTAGAGGGGGATTGGGAGACCCTTGAAGAGGTCTATGAATATATGGATTTTGACGTGGAAAGGGTGAAGAGGAAAACGGGGATATACGAGAAAAAGAAGGAGGTCCTGAGGATATCTCCTGGTGAGGTATTCGATCCCAGGAGGCAGGCCGATGCCCTGGACTTCTTTACAGGATATGGAAAGTACCGTTTCTACAACGTAGATATCCCCCTTGATCAGCGGTATCTGATCGAAAATGAAGTACATCCACTCTCGCTGATAAAAAAGGAAAACGGTGCCTGGGAAATGCTGGATGATCTAGAAGACATAGACTACATCCGACCCCCTCTGCGCACTATGCACCTTTCCGGTTCGAAACCGGGGTCGGAAAGGGAGCCAGTTTCATACCTCAAAGCGGACAAAAAAGAGTTGACTGGTGATGAAAGAGAGATCATAGAAAAACTGAACCGTTATATCGAAAAAAGAGATCCGGACATACTGATCACCCAGGGTGGCGATACCTATCTGATACCGTACCTCTTTCACAGGGCACAGGTGAACGATGTTCGACTGACTCTGGGGAGGGAGCGAACCGTTCATCCCCCCAGAGACGGCTCGACTTATCACTCCTACGGCCGGGTCATATACAAACCGCCCAGGTACGACCTCAAGGGCAGGGTGCACATAGACAAAAGCAATTCTTTTCTGTACGGTGAAGGAAAACTGGAGGGGCTGACGGAACTCTCTCGTTTGTCAAAAGTTCCGCTCCAGCGCCTGTCTAGGAGAAGCCCGGGCGGTCTCGTCAACGCCATGGAGATAGAGCAGGTCTTGAAGGATGGGTACCGGATACCGTAGAAGGAGAATATATTCGAGAGGTTCAGGACCGCCGACCAGCTTCTGCTATCCGCTGGGGGCGGCTACATATTCGAGCCGCAGGTAGGTCTGCATAAGAACGTTCTAAAACTGGACTTCGCCAGCATGTATCCATCGATAATAGACAGGTACAACCTCTCACCAGAGACCCTGGGCTGCACGTGCGGTGAATATCATGAGGTTCCAGAGCTGGGATACAGGGTGTGTGAAAGGAGAAGGGGATTGATACCCAAAGTGGTAGAACCGATCGTTGAGAGACGGCAGAGGTACAAGGAATTGTATGAAAAAAAGATATTCGCCCGCCGGGCCGACGTGCTAAAGTGGCTGCTGGTCACATGCTTCGGCTATACCGGGTACAAGAAGGCCCGATTCAGCAATATAGAGGTGCACGAGAGCATAACCGCCTATGGGAGAGAAGTACTACTCACCGCGGCGGAAACCGCCCAAGAGATGGGCTACAGCGTCGTACACGGCATCGTAGACTCACTTTGGTTGAAGGGAGACGAAGATAAGCTCGAGAGACTGATCAAGAAGGTGAATAAAAAGACGGATATCACGTTAGAGAACGAAGGAAAGTACTCGTGGGTCGTTTTTCTTCCGAGTAAAACCGATCCGGAGATCGGGGTTCCCAACCGCTATTATGGGAAATTGAACGGCGAGATGGAGTGCAAGGGTATACACATGAAGAGGAGTGACACGCCCCCTTTCTTCAAAGAAGTACAGAAGGAGCTGATCGGTCTTATGGAAGAGAAGGGGACCGGGTGTACGGAAGAGATGATGAAGACGATGAAAAAGTACTACCTCCACATCGCACAAAGGGAGGTTCCCATAAACAAACTAGTCTTCACGAAGACGGTGTCTAAGCGTGCCGAAGACTACGAGCATATGACAGAGAGCAAGGCGGCCCTGATGCAGTATGAACAACATAACACGATCCTTCAGCCGGGACAGACGATAAAGTACGTGGTGACTGATGGGAGGAGCCGTGATCACCGGGAAAAAGTGGCCGTACTACACCTGACGGAGCCGCCGATACATTACGACAAAAAGTATTACGAAAAGTACCTTTACCGCGTTGTGGAAGAGATCTTGACGCCCTTCGGTTTTAACGAGGAAAGGATAAAGAAAGAGGTCAAAAGCTAGACGCCCATATCGTCCATGATGTCCAATTCCCTTT
>JAHENW010000040.1 GCA_018610025.1 Thermoplasmatota archaeon | reverse complement strand
CGGCATGCCGGTCATGGAAGGGAAAGGACTCCTGTTCAAGTATCTGGGCGGTGTGGACGCGTTCCCGATCTGTTTGGACGCCCACGACCCGGACGAGATTGTTCAAGCAGTCAAATGGATGGCCCCATCCTTCGGGGGTATAAACCTAGAGGACATATCCAAACCCAAATGCTTCTACGTTTTAGACAGGCTTAGAGAGGAATTGGATATACCGGTTTGGCACGACGACCAGCAGGGTACTGCGGCCATCACCCTCGCGGGGATAATCAACGGTCTCAGAGTTGTAGATAAGGATTTGGAAAAGGCCCAGATCGGACTGATCGGCGCTGGAGCAGCCAACCTATGCCTGGCCAGAACTCTACTTAAGGCAGGAGTGCCAGAAGAGAACATCATGCTCTGCGATTCTACGGGACTCTTACATCCAGAAAGAGACGACCTGGACGAGGAAACGACCCCAGAGAAATGGAGATTCGCGCAGAAGACGAACAAGGAGATCAAGGAAGGAGGTATCCCAGAACTCATCGAAGGAAAAGATGTTGTGGTAGCCGCATCCAAGCCGGGCCCCGACACTATAAAGAAAGAATGGCTCGAAGGCATGAACGATGACGGAATACTGTTCGCCGAGGCGAACCCGATACCAGAGATATGGCCGTGGGAGGCCAAAGACGCCGGGGTCAGGATAGTCGGCACGGGAAGGTCCGACTTCCCCAACCAAGTGAACAACTCGATAGGTTTCCCAGGGATCTTCAGAGGAACGCTAGACGTTAGAGCTGAGACCATAAGCGATGAGATGCACATAGAGGCCGCCTATGCCATAGCTGAAGTAGCACAGGAAGAGGGCATACACGAAGAATACCTGGTGCCCACCATGGACAATACAGAGGTCTACATCAGACAGGCCGTGAGGGTCGGTTTGAAGGCCATCGAGCAGGGGCTCGCCAGAGTGGAACTTACAGAGGAAGAGCTGCGCGAGAACGCTAAACGGATAATCGAGAAGAACAGGGACAAAACACAGCACCTGATGGATGCTGGATACATAGAGAAGGCACCAGAAGTGGATCTTGATTGAGCTGTTTGGAAAGAAAAAACTTTCTAAAAACCCCCTTCTTCTTTTAATATATCTTAAACAACTCAAAAGAATGAAATAGTTCTAAGAATAATAATCATCCGTGAGCATAATAGCGGTCTCTACGTCGGATTTCAAGTTCTATTACGATATAGTGAGGGAGCTGAAACAGAGGGACATACCTTTCATCAGCCTCTCCCCCACCGACCCGGTACCACCCAATGTAGACATAATCATCACCACCGAGAGGGAGAAAGACGGTATAGATTTCGAGAACGTGGTAGCCATTTCAGACGACACGGACGACATAAGGAAGGGGGTCAGGAAGGCACTCTCGCACACATCTGGAAAGGTCTCATATCAGAAGATGGTCATCGGTATCGATCCGGGGACTTCTCCCGGTATATCCCTGGTCGGCGACGGTAAAGTTCTAGAAAGTACTTATGCCGAATCGCCGGAAGAGGTCAAGAACATAGTGATGGGATACATAGAGGGCTACGAGTTCGATGAACTCATCGTTAGGATAGGACACGGAGACAGGACGAACCGGAACAGGACCATAAATGCACTACAGGGCCTTCCGATACGTATGGAGATTGTGAACGAAGAAGATACGACGCATCTAGGCGAAACGCCGGACCTGGAAGCGGCCAAAGAGATCGCCTACAGCGACGGTGAGCTGATCTACGGTGAATATCAGGTGGAGGCCACTGAGGGGGAGAAGAAAGAGATGCAGAGGAGAAGCAGGATAGAGAGCGACGGAGACCTGACCATATCTAAAGATCTGGCTAAAAAAGTCGTGGAGGGAGATATAGAGCTGGGCGAGGCTATAAACAAACAAAAGGATAAAACTAAGGATGAGAAGGAGAAAGAGGGGTGATCAGTAGATCCTTTTCAGGTTGCCCAGCACCGGTTCGTATATCTTACCGCTGTTCCTCAGGCTGTTCACTGCCTCTTCGAACTTCTCTTGAGAGATGTCTTTTTCTTCCAAAGTCTCCTCCATGACCGTGTCATATTCGACGCCGTTCTCCCCGTCGGCTTCATCCTCCAGCTCTTCCAATACTTCCAAGACAAGGTCCTCTATCTCTTCTTCTTCCTCGGTGCTTTCTTCCTCTTCCTCCAGTCCGCCGGCTTCTTCATATTCCGGGAGAACGTACATGAGGGCGTCCTCTAAAACGCGCCAGTACTTCTCTATCTGGAATGAGTCATAGTGCTCCGATGCCGCCTTTATACCATCAGCCAATTTAAGATCGTATCCCAGGTCTACCAGTTCATCGGTCGAGACCTCTTCCATCTGGGCGGCCTCGTTCACGGCACCTAATCTTTCCTTCAAACTGCGGGTGGCCTCGAGTATCCAGTAATCCCTCTGTTCTTCGTCTACCTCTTTGACAAGTTCTCCGCGTATGGAAGTCAGCACCGTCTCTTCGTCCGGTCTATAGATATTGGCCTTTCCTATAACGGCTACGAAGGCAGGTGGGTCCATATGCGCTAGTTTGGTGGCCACGTCGGGCTGATATTGACCTGCGGAGACGAAAAAAGTGCCCGTTGGGTCGGTGACCCGGGCGCGCCACATGGGTTCCTCGGGAGTCCCCCTGTTCTCTATTTCCGTGAGAACGCCCACCACGTAGACCCTATTGATCTTGGCGCCCAAGGGGGTGATAAGATAAGATGGGGTCCTTTCCTCACCACCGCCGGTCTCCAAAGTTGACTTATTGAATTCATCTGCAAAGATCCTCCAAGCTACCTCTCTATTCATCATGCTCATAATATCACCTCAAATAGATAAGAAAGGGAGGGGTTCAAACCCTCACCTCGTCCAGCAGTTCTCTAGCTTCTTCTTCTACGTCTACCGCCTTGAACTGGATCTCGTCGGCTATCAGCATCAATCCGTACTCATCGCTGGTCACGTTGCCCACGGTACGGAGGGGTTGTGCTATCAGCTCGTCCTCCAGTTCGTCCTGGATGACGTCCTGGTTCATCTTGTCCTTGGCTATGTCCAAGGCCTTCTCTAAATCGTAGCCAAGCAGTTCTTCGGTGAGTTCTTTGTTCGCTATAACGGTCAGTGCACCGGTTCCATCGTCCAGTATGCCCTTCACTCTTAGATCGGGGTCGCCTTCTACTTTACCGTGCACCCTGCAGGCGCCTTTCTGTACGACCCTTCCGCACTCGGGACACCTGAATATGAGGCCACTGCCGCTCTTTATATCGATCATCACCGCGTCTACCACGGCGTCTACGGCTCCGCCTCTTTTGGCCAGAGCCGAGATGGTCATGACCGTCTTCTCCCTCAACTCTTCAGCCGGCGGGAGTTCGTCATCGTCCAAAAATTCGAGCTCCGCACTATCGTCGAAACTGAACTGTGGTATGCCTCTCCACGAACGGACATAACCGCCTTCTATCTCAACAATGTCATCTTCTTCTAGACCGAAATCGTACCATGCGCTGAACTGTGCCTTGCCGGTCTCGTCCGCCAGCGTTCCAGAGAATAGTTCTTTCTCACCGTTCTTGGTGTTCACCATCTTCTTCTCCACCTGTAAAATCCTAGCTTTCACCTTCAGATTGTTCATCCCTTCCCGCAGGTCCTCGAGCTTGCACGGCTGTGCTTCGCTATCGAAGTCCGGTACCTCGTCGGGATCGATGAGGGATACCGATGATTTCGAGCTGATATTGACCTGGGGCTTGTCGTTCCACATATTGGCGTAAGCGTTCTGTACGCTTATGGTGTCACCTTTCTCTACATCGAATGAAAAGATCTCCCAGGCAGTAAAAGGTATGGTGCCTGTATCATCGCCCAAGATACCGTAATTGATCTTCTTGGGTTCACCTTCCACCTCTATCTCTTTGTCGTTTAAAGAAACGAGTCTAGCCTTGAGATTGAGGCCTTGTTCGTCGCCCTGGATATCCTCTATCTTCTTTTCGGTACTTACATAGAGGTCTCCCGGATCACCCTCATGCTTTTTGACTATAGCTCTTTTCGCGGTTCCTAAGGGCACTCCATACACGTCCAAATATGTCTGGAGTTCCTCTTCGATCTGTTCTTCGCTCAACTTTTCGTTTAGCGCCCGGTTTATATCTTCTATGTGGGGCGCGAGTTCTTTTTTATTATTCATTTTTTCACGCTCGTTTTGCGTTTGCGTTTTACAGCAACCCCTCTAAAACATCTGTTCATATATAACCGTTTTCGACGGGGGGGTGAGTGAAAGTGAGAAAAAGATTTTTCTATTCTGGATACTCCTCTGTCTTGGTGTATTCTTCTTTGATATGCTCGATTACCAGGTCCCTGTCTCCCTTGAGATGGGACTCATACCAGACCTTCACCACGTCTTTCATCGTATCATGGATGTCGTCCATCTTGTCGTCTTCTACCGGGAAGTCCGTCTCGAAGAGTGTATACCTTGCAAATATCCTCTTCCACCCGCTGTACTTGTAGTAAGTCTCGCCTTCGCAGAATTCGAAGAATAGCCCCAGCTTGGTCTCATCGTCTTCGGTGTAGTATTCCAAGAGTAAAGTATCTCCAGTCCTTCCTTCCTGCTGGGTCTTATCCATCAACTTCAACGTTCTAACACTAGAGAAGTCGAACTCGTCCCTGAACTCCCACTGCTCCGGGAATTCATCAAAAGTGGCGAATGAACTGTAGTCAGGCTGCATGCTGAAGTGGACATTGAGTTTTTCAAATCTGATCCATACTCTCCAAAAATCCTTGATGAACTGCTTGTTCAGCTCGGCCATCTTAGAGTCTCTCTCCCCCATAGATTCGTAAGTCTCCTCAGTCTTCTCTTCCAGTTCGGCATCCAATTCGTCAAACCAATCACCTTTAGCAGAGCCTTTGTCTGAAGCCATAATATCACTTTTATATTTTTAAGATTACCTTTATTCTAACCGTTAATGGATAAAGGGATATAAAAGTTTTCTCAAAATTAGCATCGTTTCAAAATTGATTTGGCACGCCCTATCGACGGGACATACAGACACCTTGGCCAGGGTATAAGAAAAAGAGAACAACCTTTATATCACTTGATTGACTATGGTTTATCACCGTAATGGGTGTTTGCATGAACTGCGAACTTTGTGGGAAAGAGATATCGGATAGAAAAGAGGTTATCGTCGAAGGTTCCGAACTCCAGGTATGCTCTGAGTGTGCCCGATATGGAGAGGAGGTCATTTCCTCAGAAGACGAGAAAGCCTCCAAGAACGAATTGATGAAGAGGATTGAGAAACAGAGGAGAAAAAGAGAATCGAGGAAGGCATACGGGACGGAGGAGAATGAATTGGCCCTAGATTACCCCGAAAGGATAAAGGAGGGAAGGATCGAGAACGATCTTACGCAGGAAGACCTGGCCAAAAGGATAAACGAGAAGAGATCCGTCATAACGAAACTGGAAAAAGGAGATATGAGGCCCAGCGATGATCTGAGAGAGAAGCTTGAAAATGCACTAGATATCAACCTTCTCGAAGAACTGGAAGAGATCCATACCGATTCTTCCGAATCGCAATCTGCCCTGACCATAGGAGATCTGATAGAGGAAAAGTGAAGTCCTTTTAAAGAAAATCCGATGTCAGTCGGATAGAGGAAGTCCCCGCCGATCAATCCATCTCGTCGGCCATCTCTTTGAGATTCTGAAGGGGGACCCTGTAAATGCTCTCTTTCTCATCCTTCTCGACCACGTCCCTCGAGAGCAAGCTGGTTACACTGTTTTTAGCTATATTTTCGGTCATATTCATCGTATGGGCTATAGCGGAGAGGGTCTTCTCCCCGCACTCGAACAGCAGCTCGAAGATCTTCTTACAGTTGTCGGGAACGTCTAGAGTGGCCAAAACCTTATCGAAATGCATGTAGTTTATCGGTTCATGGCTCTTTCTGTCCTTGTACATCTGGGTGGCCTTGTGAAGGGGATGGGGCTGGTGGGTATCGGAAAGGACATCCAGGATATACGGGTATCTCTCATCTTTGGTGTAGAGTGACAACCGGATGTTCAGGGGGATCATTCCATCTCTGACATCCTGCCATAGTTCGTGGAGTTTCTTCACCCTCGCTTCATATTGAGCCGGTATATCTTCGGCCCGATGGTACTGTGATTTCGTCTTTATGGACACGGGTACGAAATAATCCGAGATGAACCCCCTTATCATCACCTTCTCGACATCTGGTTTCGAGTGTTTAGACCATTTTATCAGGGAGGTGGGATCGTAATCGAGGGTGTGAGAAACTCCTTTCCCTCCTTTCTCTTTTATCATCTTCGTTGGACGTGAGAAGGCCCACTCTCCCTCCAGATCCGGTTCCAAGAATTTTATCTTTACCTTATCCAAACTTTCCTCTTCATACAAACCGTCCAGGAGGGTGTCATAGCCGTGCCCATTGATGAAGTATTCAAGAGAGGCAAGGGACTTCTTCCTGCTGTTCTTCCACTTGTAAAGCCGTTTCTTCAACTCCTTCTTTGAGTGTTTGTCTACCTCTTTGTCAGGGGCGAATTCAAGCAGCCTCTCAACCTTCTTTCGTATGTCCTCCATTGACCATCTAAAGCCCGCTCTATGTAAAAAATTTTACCATGTGACACGGGCGTGAGTGAGGGTACTATCTCCGTTAGAAATAAATAAAAGATTTATACCAGGGAGCTTTGGGATGAACGATGCCAAAGAAGCTGCTCTTGGGTGTCGGAAACGACATCAGAGGCGATGACGCTGTGGGAGAACTGGTGTCCAGAGAGTTCGAGAAAGAAGGATGGAAATCCGTGGACTGCGGATCAGTTCCGGAGAACTACGTCCCACAGGTGGAGGAAGGGGAGTACGATGTTCTGATAATCGTGGATGCGGCGGACATGGAGATAGAAGCCGGGGAGATCAGGAGGGTGCCGAGGGAAAAACTAGGGGTGTTCACCATGAGCACCCACGCTCTTCCCCTTTCAGTAGTGATGGATTTTTTGGATAAAAAGGTAGGTGAGGTCATCCTGATCGGGATACAGCCCAAGGACATGAGCCTCAAGGAGGGGATCACAGGGGAAGTGAAAGAGGCAAAAGAGAGGCTACTAGATATACTACATGAAGAGAGATGGGATGAGATCCCAGAGCTCGAATAATTTTTTTCCTATGGATTGAGTACCATATCGTCGGCCTTCTTATCTGTACCCGCCATGAGGAACTCCTCAGTGAGTTCAAAGCAGCTTTTGGGACATATATTGACACACTGTCCGCAGAAGGTGCAGCGGGAAACGTAGTGCTTAACCTTCCCCTCGTCTTCCTTGAACACCAGCGCCTCAGAGGGACAGACCCTTACGCACAGCTTGCAGCCGATGCATGCCTCCTTATCATACTTCAGTTTTCCTCTAAAATTCTCGGGTATATCCACGGGAGGATTGAGTTCCAGTTTTCCCTCTTCCACCAATTTAGCCGCATCGTGCATGCTCTT
>JAHENW010000039.1 GCA_018610025.1 Thermoplasmatota archaeon | reverse complement strand
GTTTCGTCTGTGCTTTTTACTGCCTTCTCGAAAGATTGAACGGCGGTCTGATATTCTCCACTTGCCAATTTCTTCTGTCCTTCGGCTATGTTCTCATATACCTGATCCCTCTTCGTTTCCCTCTTGTACCAATTCGCGGTCCCACCAAGTACCATAACGCTACCGAGACCAAGGGTCAGCAGGAGTGGGTAATTGAAGCCAAGAAGATCTCCTTGTATCGGATTGAGCAGGTAGACTACGGCGGTGATGAACAGTAGATTGATCCCGGCGAACCAGGTGAGGTAATATTTATGGGCCTCGGTTATCTTGAATTCTAAGGTCCAGAATATCCCTATAGACATGGAGATTATAGCGACGTCAACAACCACTAGTAATTCGATTCCTAACAAACAGGAATGGATGGGAACGAAACTTGCTAGTCCTATACTTCCGAGGTAACCGATGGTACCCACCTTCGATTCGCTCAAAAGTTCGTCCTTGACCGCGAACAGGGTCAGGATCCCGAGTACGAAGAAACTTCCGACCAGAGCTAGACCCACTTCGGAGAGATAGGAGAAATCGAGTCCACCTAACTGTGAGAGGTAGATCCCGCCAAAGGCCAGCAGGGCCAGGGATGAGACAGGTACCTCGTATTGCTTAGCCTTTGAAAAGATGTTCTGGATCCTTCCTTTGTCCTGGCGTTCTCTCATCAACTCGTCCTTTTTCTCCTCTTTTTCAGCCTTTTTTGAGAGTACGGAGATTGACTCTTCTGAAACTTCTTCTTCGGCCCCTTCTTTCACCGATGGTTCAAACCCTTCCTCCACCTGAGCACTGGGAGTGATATCTCTTGACGTATCTTGTATGCCTTCAGATCTATCGTATCCACATACACCACAGGTCTCGGTCTCGGAACTCACCTTGGAATCACAGGAGGGACAGGTCCACCATTCCTTCTCCTTTGTTCGAGGTATGCCTTCTTCTCTCTTTTTCGCACTCTCTTCTTTGACCTTATCGCTTATCTCTTTGAGCACTTCGTCAACATCAAAATCTTCCGTCTCCTGGGGAGTCTCCTCTACCTCCCTCTCTTGAGCTTTCTCCTGTAATCCTTCCCCTATTTCGCCGAGGACTTCATCCAATTCTTCGTCTTCGATCCCCACTGGTTCTTCCTCCTTTTCCATCTGGGGGGTCTCCTCTTCTCCCTCCAGAACAATATCTTCCTCTTGCCCGGAAGGTTCTGTCTCTTCAGCGATCTCACCCAGGTCCACCTGCAGTTCATCTGCACTTATCTTTTCATCCCCGCTTTCTACCATTCGTTCCTCGTCGACACCTTCCTCCTCGAAATCCTCTATTGACTCTTCTCCCAGCTCCTCTAAATCTTCGGCTTCTGGGATCTCTTCTCCCTCTACCTCCTCTTCTATCGACCTATCCAATTCTTCTATCTCTTTCTGGATCTCTTCTTCTTCGATCTCTTCTAGGTCTTCTTCCAGCAGCTCTTCTTCAGGTACCTCTTCCTCCGGAACCTCTTCATCTTCCAACCTGGTACCACAGATCGGACATTTGATAGCTTCTTGACTGACCAAAGCACCACAGTCATCGCACATGTAGAGTTCTACCTCTTCATCACCCTCTTCCACGGAAACAGTATCCACGGAGACACCGAAGATATCACTGAGTATATCGGCTTCAGCTTCCTCATCCTCCTTGTCGACCTCTATCTCCTTTACACTCTTCTGGGCCAGGTCCAGTTTGCTACCACATATATTACAACGATCCTGGCCCTCGTCGATGAAGGCCCCGCAGGCATCACATATGTAAAGTTCTTTATCTGAATACTGTTCCCCAACCTCGATACCCTCTTCCTCCTCCAACTCAGGAGTCTCTGAGACGATACTTCCGCAGATATCACACCTGTCCTCTTCACCGCTCAAGAAGGCTCCACATACTGTACAGACGTCCACATTCTCTTCATGCTCCACCTCCTCAACTTCTTCATCAGGGATCTCAGAAGCGCCGAAGGCAGTAGCTAGGATATCTGTACCTTCCTGGACGTCCTGTTTATCGCTGGTTGAGACCTCTTCGACTTCGACCTTCTCCTCCGAGAACTTATAGCCGCATAGAGGACACTCCGCCACGTCTTCATCACAAATCCTACCACACCTAGTGCACATCTTCGCATCTCCACCGACCGACATGGCCTGGATGGTAGAATCGGTTACCTCTTCCTCGTCTATGGCTTCGTCTATCTCTTTGTCCAGCTCCTCTATCTCTTCCTCTATCTCCTCGAGTTCCTCCTCTGGTGCTTCTTCGAGATCTTCTATCTCTATTCCTTCCTCTGTCTCTTCTATCTCCTCTGTCTCCTCGGTTTCTTCGATCGTTTGCTCTTCATCGATCTCTTCGAGCTCCTCTTCATGTTCTTCCATTACCGGTTCATCGGTCTCTGCGGGTTCCTCGATCTCCTCGATGGGTTCTTCCATCTCTTCCTCTTCAACCTCCTCTTCTTCCTCTGAGAATATCGAACCACAGGTGGGACACGTATCAGAATCAGTGCTCACAAACGAACCGCAGTTACTGCAGAGGTAGAGACCTTTCTCCTCCTCTATCTCAGCATATTCGTCTTCAATATCCTCATCGACCTCCCCTTCAACTTCCCCAGTTTCTTCCTCCACTTCTCCTTCGATATCCTCTTCAAGCTCGAAACCACAATGAGGGCATTCATCCGCGGATTCGGATATGAAGGAACCACAGTTACTGCAGAGGTAGAGAGAACTTTCTTCCTCCTCTTCAGTTTCTTCAGAAACTCTCTCTTCCTGTGGGATCTCCTGGGCTTCTTCACCCTCTTCTTGACCTTCTTCATCTACCATCTGGGCCCCACATTGTGGACATTCGTCAGCGTCCTCGCTCACGAAAGACCCGCAGTCTCCACACAAGTAAAGATCGCCCTGCTCGTCTTTGGAATCCTCGATGGTGTCAACGATCTCTTGGGCAAGAGAATCTCCTATGCCCTCAACGGATGTTAAATCCTTGACCTCGACATCTTCTATAGTATCTAGATCGGCAAATCCAGCATCTACGATCTGATTAGCCCGTCCTCGTCCAACACCAGATATATTTTTGAGGGCGTTCAATATATGGTTTTCTTTTTCGTCCATCTCTGGAAGAGGGGCGCCACATTCTTTACACTCATCTCTATCGGACGAGTTCTCTACACCGCAGGAAGGACAGGCTATTTTCAAGGGATGGCACCCCCTGGGTTTATATTACTAAAAAGGGGTTTCTTTCTATATGTAATTTTGGTGTTGGATTTCATCATCCATCCACCTCCTTGATTTTTCTGTATTTGACCATCCCGACCATCAAAATGATGGCGAATACGATCGGTAGGATCTGATTAATAAATTCTGGGATGGTGGTAACGTCAGTTGCGGAATCGGTCACGGTTGAATCCTTGTGAGAAGCAGCTTCTATAACGGTCGTGTCTTCCGTACCAGTGGTAGCATCACCCGGGATCTCTATGCTAACCGTCACATCCATCGATTCACCCGACTTCAATTTTCTTGTGTCTGGATTACCATTGTTATTGTTGTCCCAGTCTGGATTCACATAATCCCAGGTGCCGTCACCTCCAACATCTCTTCCCATCACGGTCCCATCGGGCCCATAAACGGTGATATTATAACCTTGAGAAGAGCCCACACTAAGTTCGAAATAATCGGTTCCCCTACCTGTATTAGTGATGGTGTGGGTATAATTCTTCGTAGTGCCGGCCTGGGCGGTATCGTTATGATCTGGAGAAACGTCTACATCGGATTGAACTTCGAAGATGGTGTCATCGGATGAATCTGCCATCAGCGAGACATCTGAACCACCACCTTTCACCCCGTTCACAGAGGTTGTTGTCTCTGACTGGTCATAGGCCCGCACTTTTACGGTGTAGGTTCCCACAGGGGCATCTGAAGGGAGTTTGAACGTGCGGTTAAAGTCTTTCCAGTCAGAGGGGGTACCGTCATCAACTGCCTTCAGATCCATGGACCTGTTTTCTATCAGTAGAGTACCGTTTGGGTAAAGTACCGTCAGCTCCGCTCCCTGGATATCATAGCTTCCGAAGGGGTCGGTAACTCGACTGACCGCTTCGATATCGTCACCCGCGGCGAACTGATAGGTTTCAGAGGTCTCATTGTATAATTTTATACTCTGTATGTCTACATAGGTATCGGTGTATAATTCCACCCTGGAATCATAGGTTC
>JAHENW010000038.1 GCA_018610025.1 Thermoplasmatota archaeon | reverse complement strand
GTTTCTCCAAATCATATGCCATGACCGGTTGGAGGCTGGGATGGCTGCTGACCAACCAACGGCTGATGGAGGACATAATCAAAGTCCAGACCCACTCGATCACCTGTGCTACCTCTTTCGCCCAGAAGGCCGGCGTGGAGGCTCTAAGGAGGGGCGATAAGGCGCTGGAACGGATGAGAAAGGCCTATAAAAGGCGCCGGGGGACATTAGTGGAGGGCATCAACGATATCGATGGATTCACATGTCCAAAGCCCGATTCCACTTTCTACACCTTCCCCCGATATGATTTCGATATGGAGAGTATGGAGTTGTCCATGTACCTACTCGAGAACGCCAAGGTCGCTACAACACCGGGCTCCGCCTTCGGTGATCGCGGTGAGAATCACCTTAGGTTGTCTTTTGCAAACTCTGAAGAGAACATCAAAGAAGCGATACGGAGGATAAAAGAGACCGTCGAGGAACTCTGAGCTGTTCTATATATCTTCGAGCCCTTCTCTGATGTCCTTCAGGGACTTTTCCTTCTCATCCAACAATCTCTCCTTCTCTTCCAGCTGCTCCTCTCTCTTTTTCAGTGATCCCTCTTTCTCCTCGAGTCTCTTCTCCATCTCCTCCTCCCTTTCTTCTAACTCTTCCTCCCTCTCCTCTAACTCTTCTTCTTTCTCCTGGAGCTCCTCTTCTTTTTCTTCAAGCTCTCTTTTCCGTTCATCCAGCTCCTCCTCGTCTTCCATGACATCCTTGAGTTCCCCTTTCAATTCCTTCTCCCTCTCTTTGATCTCCTCTCTCTCTTCTTCCAGCTTTTCTTCTTTCTCCTTCAATTCCTGTTCTCTCTCCTCCAGCTTCTCCTCGACCTCTTCCTCCCTTTCTTCGATCTCCTTTTCCCTCTCTTCGATCTCATCTTCTCTCTTCTCGAGTTCTTTTTCTTTTTCCTCTGTCTCTTTCTCTCTTTGATCCAACTCCTCGATCCCCTCTTCTATCTCCTTTTCCTTCTGCTCTACCTTCTCCTCCCTCTCATCCAGCTCGTTCTCTTTTCTCTTTATACCTCCCTTCCTTCCGTCGAGCTTCTTCTTCAATTCTTCCAATTCCTCCTCCCTTTCATCCAGTTCTTTTCTCTTCTGCTCCAGTTCTTCTCTTTCTTCTTCCATCTCTTCTTCCAGTCTCTCTTCTCTTTTCTCTAACTCATCCTCCTTCTCTTCCAACTCTTCCTCCCTTTCATCAAGGGTCTCCCGCCTCTCTTCCAGTGAATCTTCGGCGTCCATTATCCTGTCCGCTTTCTCGTCGAGTTCGTTCTCCCTTTTCGATAGGTCGAGTTCCTTTTCGTTCAACTCGATTGCCTTCTCGTCAAGGTCTCCTTCCCTTCCGTCCAGTTCCGCTTCTTTCTCCTCGATCTCTTCCTCCCTTTCGTCCAATTCCTCTTCACGCTCGTCGAGTTCCCTCTCTCTGTTTCTAAGTTCTTTCTTCATCTTTCTCAACGATTCTCTATCCGATTTCAGTCCCTTTTTAAGTTCATCTATCTCATCGCGCTCCTCTTCTAACTTCTCTCCCTTCTTTTCCAAGGATTCCTCCTTCATATCCAGTTCTTCTTCCCTGATATCCAATTCTTTTTTCCTCTTGTCTAGACTGTCCTTCACTTTCTTCTGCTGTTTCTCCTTTTCTTCGATATCTGTCTCCCTTTCCTCGAGTTCGTCCATTTTTTCTTCTACTTCCTGCTCCTTCTCAAAGACCTCTTCCTCCCTTTGCTCGATCTCGTCTTCCATGCCGTCCAGACGCTGCTCCTTCTTCTCCAGTTCCCTCTCCCAGCCGCTGAGTTCCTCCTCCATCTGACCTATCTTCGACGATCGCTCCTTGATCCTTTCTCCCCATTCTTCCAATTCCTCCTCCCTATCCCTCAGCTCGCTTTTCTTACTCATCAGTTCTTCTTCCCTTTGGAGCTGTTCACTTATCTTGTCTTCCAGTTCGTCTTTGGCCTGGGTGATCTTCTGGCTCTCCTCCCTCATATCCTTCCATATCCTTCTCACTTCTTTCAATTCGGAATTTACCTTGTCGGCCTTTTCCTTCAGTTCTTTCTCCTTCTCCTTCAATTTCTCTTCCCTCTCACTCAATCTTCTTTCTTTCTCCCTGAGTTCAGCCCTCTTCTCTTTCAATTCCTCTCTTATCTTCTCCAGATCCTCCTTCTGTTTTCCCTCCCTTATCTCTTTCACTTTCTTCTCTGCCTTCTCGACTATATCCTCCCCCTCTTCGAGGACAGCGGTGCCTGAGATGTCCTCTACTTTTGGTAAAGATCCAAAATCTACATCTATACTCTCCATATCCGTGGGCTCGGGTTCGTCTTCATCCCGCTCCATTACCTCTTCTTCAAAATCCATCTCTCCTCTCTCTATCTCCTCCTCTACCCCCTTCTTCTCTTTCCGACCCCTATCTAACTCCAGGTCTATATTCACCTCGGGTTCTATGCTCCAGCTCTCTTTGTTACCCAGCACGTGCTCCATGCTGATAGACGATGAGCCGTAGGAATACGAATGGACCTCTAGAAGGCAATCTTCATCCAAAGAATCCGATACCATCTTCCTGATGGACTTTTTTCCCGTTACCTCTTCATCCCCCTGGTAGATGCCGGCCACAATATCCCCATTTTTGAGAAACAGATTTCCGGTATACCTCACGTCCCCATTGGTCAAGCTGGTCGAGATAAAACCTTCGTCTACGCTCTCCTTCACCTCTTCCAGAAGGTCTTTGAATACATCTTCTCCACCGAATTCGCTTTTTATGGTCTTACCGGCTGGTATCTGCATACAGTTAACCTCAGATTCTATATGAAGATATAAGAATTATATTTTTGGGTTTTAGGGCGGAAAGCGGATAAGGCGTAGGGTTAATATGATGATGTAACAATTATAGAGTGTTCGATGATGAAAAATAACTAGATGAGCCTTAGCTGGCGATGATTGACCCTATGAGTACTGAGAACAAAAAAGTTTCCTAGGGAAGGGGGTTTGGAGAGGGGCTCGAGGGCTTATATGTGGAGTTCTTTTTCCCTCGAGGCGTTGTTCTTTGCCTGACTAACCCTCTCCGTATTCTTCAGTTCGTTTTCGTTTGTCATATCATACCACCTTTTCGTTTCTCTTGTTTTAGTACGTTAAGATGCTATCTTAACGACTTAATTAGTTATTAGGAGGGGTAATATTTAAATATTTCGGGTTTGTTTGTTCGATTAGACACCATCTAAAGGTGAGTATATGCCCGAAGACTTGAAACCCACCGTAGATCAGATGAAAGTGCTGTCCAACGCCTCCCGCCTTCAGGTCATGGCCCTCTTATTGGAAGAAGAGAAGACCATCAGTGAACTAGCAGAGGAGATCGGTATCACCCCCCAGACCGCGCACCATCATGTCCATAAACTTCTAGATGCCGGGTTGATACACGTGAGCAGGGAGGAGACGAAGGGGAATCTTGTTTCGAGATATTATGCGGTTGAAGAGGAATGGCTGGACTCCTCCGCCGTCTGGGATGACCTTTCCATAGAAGATAAAAAGCATTACAAGTGTGCGGCCCTGGGTACCATCAAAGGGATGATCAATCAAGGTATCAAGGCGATCCAGGAAAAAGATAAGATAGACCAGGAAGTGGGATGGGTGGCCTTCGAAAGGATCCCCCTTACCGAAGAGGCCATGGACGAGGTGGACGAGATATTCGAGGAGACGAGAGATAAATTGAAGGAACTGAAGAAATACAGGGAGGGAGAAGACCAGGAAGAGATCACCGTTCTTCTGTCCACTCTACCCACTCTATCAGAATAGAGAGCGGAGACCGAAAAGAGAAGGGCAAATGTTTTAGTATTTTCCTCGTTAACCATTAACCATGTCAGTGAATCTGTATTTCGTGGGAACAGCTGGTTCAGGTAAGACGACCCTGACCAAGGCCTTCAAGCAATGGATGGACCAACAGGGATTCCAGGGCGTGCCCGTTAACCTCGATCCAGGGGCGGAGGAACTCCCCTATAATCCCGCCATCGATATAAGAGATTGGATAAATTTGGACGAGGTGATGAAGGAGGAGGACCTGGGCCCTAACGGCGCCCAGATCGTCTGTGCCGACATGATGGCCATGAACGCCGGTGAGGTGAGACAGACCATGGACACCTT
>JAHENW010000037.1 GCA_018610025.1 Thermoplasmatota archaeon | reverse complement strand
ATTCAATAACTCCATCTCATTTTCTTCCTCTATCCAACCAATACCGTCGACTTCTGCTATGTCCTGTATGTGGTCAGCATCAGCGACCATCTCGACTCTATCCCGGCTATAGTCCCTTATTTCACCGTATTGCTTTAGTTCCTGTATGAGCCCTCTAGGTTCATCAAATATTATTATGTTCAATGTCTTTGTTCCTTGAACTTCCTCTAGTTTGGGAGATATTTTGTAGTCGGGCTTGTAATCTCCAACCCAACGGACAAAATATTTATCCTCCACTACTGATAATTCGTCGGCCTCTAGATGCATCAGATAGGTGTTTTCTGGTATATATTCGATTATCTCTCCATTATCTTTCAACGTATCTTTCCATTCTTGTTTTATCGGTCCGATAGCTTTCACCAGGTAGTAATCACTTGCCGGCCCTTCAGTTATCTCTAAAGAGGACCCAGAATCTACACTGATGGTATCTTTTCTTAGATATATCTCATCTAGACTGTCGTCTAAAACAGCCGAATCTACCTCAGCGTTCATTTGTGTATCTCCAGTTTCTACTTTGGCCAGTAAGAAGGAGTCATAATCCTCCACAATCTCTAGGCCGCTCTCTTCAAAAGACACGTCTTCTGATTTTTTTAAAAGCCTGTATTCCGGACCGTCCATATCGCTTTGCTCTCGGAACTGTCCGTTCGATATGCCTCCAGAAATCGCTCCAAAAATCAATAGTACCGCTACAATGCAGGTCAAAAGACCTACCAAGATTTTAGTTCGCATTTAAGTCCCTCAGCGGACAAATTTGTCCACCGTTATATATAATTAACCCCTATCGATTTTTAATAGACATTCTAGCAATTAAAATCTAACAATTAAAAAAGATATTCTTGAACCATCTTGAACCGAAACTACTCTTCTTTCCTATAAAATTCTCCTTGTCCGCCCCTTTCCTCGATCCTCTCAACCGCCTTTTTCGCCTGCTCTTTGAACGTGTCCTCGGCGGTCTTGTAATCGGCGGCCTGGACATTGACCCGGTACTTTGGTGCGGCTATGTAACTCACGTCCACCTTGCTCTCCTCAGTATCCTCAAAGACGGACAGGGTGTCTTTCACATCCTCTATACCATCCGGGTTGTTCGATGAGAGTTTGAGATAACCACTTATGCTGACATAGGGGGGTGAAATGTTATCACGGGCGACCTCTACGAATGGCTCGAGCCATTCGCCCTCGAAACCGTCCTCACGAAGAAAATCTTTATCGAAGGTCGCCTCCTCGAAGGCCTGATAAAGGCTTCCATATTTCTCACTCAATTCGATGGCGAATTCATCATAACATCTATCCACGGACCTGTCGAGTTCGTCGGCAACTATCGAAAGGAGCTTGTCCGCCTTCTGCTGGTTCTTCCAGGCCTGTATCTTCTCCCTCTTCTGGTGCTCATTGACCTGTTTCAATGACAGGTCTATGTGGCCCTTCTCCTTATCTACGTCCAAAACTTTGCAGACACGCTTTTCCCCCTCCCGGATGTGATCCTTTATCCTCTTAACCCATCCGGAAGATATCTCGGATATATGGATGAAACCTTCCTTACCCTCATATTCTTCAAGTTCCAGGAAAGCACCGAAGTCCTTGACGGTCTTCACGTATCCTATTATCAATTCCCCGTCACTGGGCCAATCGTATTCGGAATCTTCCATCATTCGACCTCTTCGACTACTTCTCCTTTGATCTCTGCTCTCCCACCGGTGGGTTCAGCCAATATGCTCCCACAGATGTTGCAGTTAACAGTGGAAGAGGCTCTTCGGAAAGTGACCTGTTCATTACCGCAGTCTGCACATTTGACCTTCAGGAAAGAACTCTTTTCATCTGACATCTTAATCTACTCTTTGAATTCAAAACGTCTTGCTCTCTGACATTTCTTCTGCCAGGTCTTTCCGCATTCTGTACAGGTATACTTTAGATAGACCCTTTTTACCGGTTTACCAGCACCCGAAGGTTTAGACCAAGGAAATCCGCCATATCCAGATGTGACTCGACGAAATCTCCTCTGCCCCTTTCGCAGCTCACTGCCGGGCTTGTTTTTACCCTTAGTGATCTCCATCTCGGTATGCGTATCACAGTTCGGACAGTAGTCCTTGACTTTACGTGGTTTCTTCATACTGATTCGCCTCATATCAGGAAAGACTATTAAAACCTTACCCTTCCCGATTTCACAAACGGCAAAATACATATATATCCTCCATTCGTAGAAGCCGGTAAGTCGCGGGAGGTATCCCGCCGGAGATGTGCCCGTTCACGGGTGAATCCAAAAACAGCGAAAAAGTGATAGATATGGCAGATGAAGAATTGAGCGTAGTCGAAGAGGAAGAGTCAGAAGGCGTAGAGAACAAGAGCAACATGTACAATTACATAAAGGATGCATGGAAGGACCCCAAAGAAGGTTATCTCAAGGAATTACAGAGAAAGAGGATGCAGAGATGGAGGGACCAAGAGAACTTCAAAAGAGTAGAGAGACCCACCCGGCTAGATCGTGCCCGAAGGCTCGGATATAAAGCGAAGCAGGGCATCGTCGTGGTCCGAACGAGGATACGGAGGGGCAACAGAAGAAAAGATCGACCCACTGCAGGAAGAGGGCCCAGCAGGATGGGAGTCAAGAAGATAACTCCACGGAAGAACCTCCAGAGGATGGCCGAGGAGAGGACCTCCAAGAAATATCCGAACCTCAGGGTTCTGAATTCCTACTGGGTCGGTGAAGACGGAAAGCAGAAGTTCTACGAGGTCATAATGGTCGATCCTCATCACCCGGCTATAGAGAATGACAAGGACCTCAACTGGATATGCGATGATGATGAAAAGGGAAGGGTCTTCAGAGGTAAGACGTCGGCGGGCAAGAAATCCAGAGGTTTGAGAAAGAAAGGGAAAGGCGCCGAGAGGTCCCGACCTTCCAAAAGAAAGACTGAAAGATAGAATGGATTTTTGATGATAGAGCAGGGCCTCCAACAGAGTCAGCTATTCGCTATCTTCTTCCTTTTAGGTGCGTTCACCGTCAAATCACTGATCGAGCTTACGGATTGGACCAATAGGAAGGAGATCTGGGAACTGTGGGCCCTGTTTTTAGTGGTCTTCGCCGTGAGGGACGGTCTGGTGAGGGGGCATTCACTCCTATGGCTCGGCGGGAAGTGGGGCGCTATAGTACTCATCGCCCTCTATCTGTATCTCCATCCACCATCATTTCTAGTTCAAGACGATAAGGTGGCACTCCTGGCCGCCATGTCCATCCTATCGCTAATATACTCACTCATCCTCCTACCGATCTATCTTATCCTTATATCTCTCTTCAAAACGAAATTAAGGCATCAATTCAGTCATAGAAAAGAGATACCTACGCTACCACTGCTCACCTGGGCTCTGGTGGGCGACCTTATGATATTCATCTTTCTTTCTTAGCCTGCTCGATGAAGTACTCGTCCGTTACCTTTTCGATGGCGAACTCGTCCCTCAATCTCTCCTTTATCTTGTTTATCAGTTCCTCAAGATTGGTCTCCTCGAGGGCCGATATCTGCAGCCTTTCCGACTCCCACCCGTTGAGATCTTTTTTGTTATCGATCTCGAGGATATCTATATCGGAGAACGTCTGATTGATCTCCTCGGCTAAGGCCTTCTGTTGGTCCATGGGATACCCACACGTTTCCGAGGGGTCATAGACGAAGATGATCATGTCAGCCAGGCTCTCCAGCGCCCTGACGGCCTGCATCTCTATCTGGTTCCTGTCCTCTTTCGGCCTGTCCAGTAGACCGGGGGTGTCTATCATCTGGCATCTCTGCCTGTCGATATCGAAGTGTCCTATATCAACCTCCTGGGTTGTGAAGGGGTACGTGGCTACCTTCGGCTTTCCACTGGAAATCTTGGATACCAACAGTGATTTACCGACGTTGGGATACCCGGCTACGACTACAGTGGGCAGGTCCGTCTTTATGTCTGGCAGGGAGTTCAGCTTGACCCTGCTTTCATCTAGAAACTCGAGGTCGTCGTCCACTTGGTCTAGAAAGGAAGAGGCGCGGCCGTAGGCCTCCCTTTGTATCCTCTCCATCTCCTCTATATCCTCAGACTTGGTCAACTTCCTAGCGGATTCCATGAGTGTCCTCTTGATCCTCCTCCTCGCCCAATTGATAGAACCGAGGCTCTCCTTCAGTTCGTCTACTCCCACGGTTATGTCTATTATCTCCCTGTAGAACGTGGGCAGCATATCGATTGTAGGGAACTCCTCCTCGTACCGTTTCAAGGTGTCCTCTAGAACGTGAGCCACCGTGTTGAGCTTGGCCGAGATCGTTTTCTTCTTACTATCGGTCTTGTGCTCCCCTCTTTTAGACTTCTTGGAGGCCCTGTTGAAGGCCTTGTCCTTGAGTTCATCAGCACTCAACACAGGTGTGATCTTGAAATCCATCGATTGAAGTAAATCCTTCTAATGAATAAGGTTAACGGAGAGGTTTCGACGAAAACCCTTAAAAAGGACCTGCTTTTTCCTGCGGGTAGGTGCCCCAAATGGAAGAAGGAGACCTCGCTTACGTGGAATACGATGTATGGATACTGCCTGAAGAAGAAGATGGAGAGGAGATGCTCTTCGATACTACGGATGAAGAGAAGGCAGAAGAGAACGATATCTTCGATGAAGATGCCGATTACGGACCCAAAGCCATAGTGGTGGGTTCGGGAGATGTTGTTGACGGCTTCGACGAGGCCTTGGTAGAAGCGGAAGTCGACGAAGAAGACTCCGTCGAAGTCCCGCCGGAGAAAGGCATCGGCCAGCGCGAGGCCGAGAAGATAGAACTCTTCAGTCGTAGAAAACTGGAGAGAAAGGGTATCGATCCAGTCGCAGGGAAGGAAGTCGAGATAGACAACCGGAGGGGTAGGATAATACAGGCCACCGCCGGTCGAGTGAGGATAGATTTCAACCATCCCCTTGCAGGGAAGACGCTGAGATACGATTTCGAGGTCGTAGAGAAGCCCGAGACCCCTGAAGAGACAGTTCAGGCGGTACTGGAGATGGACTACAAGAAGAGTGACTTTGAGATAGACATGGACGACGATAAATTGGACATCATCATTCCAGAGGAATGCAAGGTAGACCAGAGATGGTTCGTGTCAAAGTACAGAGTTGTCGGTGATCTCAGAGAGCACATCGATGCGGAAGTGATACGCTTCATAGAGAGATACGAGGAGAAGGAGGAAGAGGAGACAGAAGAAGAGGAAGAAAGTGAGGAAGAGACAGAAGAAGGATCTGAAGAAGAAGGGGAAGAAGAGGACGAGGAATAATCCAAAAACCCCTTTTATCTTTACCTCTTATGGAGTATAGATGAAGATAACATATTACCAGATGATAGCCATCTTTCTTATCGTCGCTGTGGTGATGGCAGTCATCAATTTTTTGGTACCCTATGGACCCTACCTGACCATGGGGGTTATGATCGGGGTATTCTTGATTTTCAAGATATACAAATCGAGGAAGAAAGACTGAGTTTTACATAGAAAAAACGAGAATCACCAATAATCTAACAGATTTTTCTTTTTAATGACAAACAAGCTTGTCAGGTTCATCAGAAATCATAGCTTTCCAACCACCCTCAAATCATTAAGAATATTTAGCGGGCGTAGGGGATTCTGGTCAGAAGCAAAGCTTCTAACCGCTCGCTAATCATAGATTAGCTCACGATCACGAACCATAACTGGTGAGTGAGATAAGGAATTTTAATTCCTTTAGAACCCAAGGGTTCTCATCCCCCTCCTTAAAAACGGGCGTAGGGGGATTCGAACCCCCGGTTTACAGCTTAGGAGGCTGTCGCCTTATCCAGACTAGGCCACACGCCCATTGTGTTCTTTAGTGAGGAATGGGCCACATCCCCCTTTGTGGTCAGTGTTCCCGTTATTTGGAATCCTTTTATTTATTCTTTTAGTAGGTTATCTTCAATATCATATAGGTTCAGAATCCGTTGATAATCATAGAAAAAAATGGGCCCGGCCGGATTTGAACCGACGACCGCCTGGTTATGAGCCAGACGCTCCACCAGACTAAGCTACGGGCCCGATCTGGATAGGTTCTCAAGTGAATCCAAAATGCGTATTTTTCTCATTATATGGTATTATATTTAAGGTTGATGCTTTGCACTCCGCTAATCTAAAGTATTTATATGGATATAGATTGTTTACAGAAATCAGTTGGCAGAATAAGAAGAGATGAGAGAGGAGATCTTCAGGAAGACTTTTAAGAAAGAGGGACGTCCTGCAGAGGTTATAGATAGGTTTTGTGGTGATCTGCCTGAAATCAGTGTTAGAGAGATAGTCGGCTAGTTCCGATAGATTTTTTGTCTAAAGAGTTAGAAAGTTCGCCCTTCATTTGAATCCGGCTTGGTGGTCGGCTGCCACTTCTTCTGGTTTTCTATTGACCAATGGTTCGTCCTGCAGTTTTGAGATGGAACTGACATCGGACCAATAGAACTGGTCCAGGTTCGACCTTGTCACCATGTCGACTACTGTTGCAAATCCTTTTTCCTCGTTCAGAGGCGGAACGAAGACCGAGAT
>JAHENW010000036.1 GCA_018610025.1 Thermoplasmatota archaeon | reverse complement strand
GATATTGGACAGGGCGGGGATACCCGTCCCAAGAGGAGAGACGGTTAAAGTTGTGGAAAAGGCCTTAGAGGTCGCGAAGGAATTGGGTTATCCGCTGGCTGTAAAGCCGAACACGGGTAATCACGGAAGAGGCATCTCTATAAGAGTTGAGAATAGTGAGGAGTTGAGAAGAGCCTTCAAAGAGGCGAAGAAGATAGATCCGCTAGTAGTCATCGAAAAATACCTGGTGGGAGCGGATCACCGATTACTTGTTATAGATGGAGAACTCGTAGCGGCGTCTAGAAGGGAACCTCCTCTAATCTCGGGTGATGGAGAATCCACCATCGAAGAGCTAATCGATGAACTGAACAACGATCCTAAAAGAGGTACGGGCCACGAGAAGACTCTGACGGAGGTCGAAATAGATCATACGACTAAGAAAGTTCTCAACGATAAGAACTACGCTCTCGATACAGTTCTCCCGAAAGGAGAAAAGCTGTTTCTCAAACCTACAGCGAATATCAGCACTGGTGGAACAGCAACAGACGTGACGGATTCAGTACATCCGGAAAACAAGATGATGGCCGAGAGGATCGCGGACATCGTAGGTTTAGATGTGATAGGTATAGACACTATCGCTTTAGATTTAGAGGAACCTATAGATCGAAGTAATGGAGGAGTGATCGAAGTCAACGCAGCTCCCGGCTTCCGTATGCATCTAGACCCGCAGGAAGGCGAAAAAAGAGATGCCGGGAAAGCCGTTGTAGATATGCTGTTTCCGTCGGGTTCGGATAGTAGAATACCTATCGTAGCGGTCACCGGGACAAACGGGAAAACAACTACGGTCAGATTGATCTCGCATATTTTGAAGGAAGACGGTAAGAAAGTGGGCGTATCATCTACGGACGGGTTATTCCGCGGTGATGATCTTCTGAGAAAAGGCGATTACAGCGGACCTCAGGGAGCGAAATTCATCCTCAAAGAAAATGATATAGATCACGCAGCTCTAGAAGTCGCGAGAGGCGGTATCCTCAGGAGAGGTCTAGGATTCGAGGAGAGCGAGGTCGGTGTCTTTTTGAACGTTGCGAACGACCACTTGGGACAGGATCATATCGATACGGTAGAAGATATGGCGCGTGTCAAGAGCGTAGTGGTCGAGAGTGTTAAGGAATCCGGAAAAGCTGTTTTGAATGCGGAGGATCCGAACGTTCTGAAGTACAAGGATGAGGTGGAAGCGGACGCGATACTGTTTTCTAGAGCTCCTGATATAGAAGCGCTGAAAAAGCATATTTCCGAGGGTGGTATAGCAGTTACAGTGAAGGACGAGAAGATAGTGGTGAAGGAAGGAGAAGAAGTTTGGGAAGTGGTCGATGTCTCAGAGATACCTATAACTCATGGTGGTAAAGCGAGCTTCAACGTGCAGAACTCGATAGCTGCTGTAGCTTCTTCTTTCGCTCTAGAAATGGATATCGAGATTATAAAGGACGGACTTAAGACATTCGAGTCCTCAATAGATCAGAATCCGGGAAGGATGAACATAATGGATATAGGCGATATCAAAGTCATGATAGATTACAGCCACAACAGGCCAGCGGTGGAGGCGCTCTCCGAGATACTCGATGATCTGACCGATGGGAAAAAAATAGTTGTCTGTCAGGGAACTGGAAATCGAAAAGCGGAAGACATAATAGACTTTGGAAAAGGGGTAGGGAAGACATACGATCGTGTGATCATAAACGACGCGGATCCCCGCTATCGGAAGGAAGGGGAAACAGCGGAGTTGGTAAAAGAGGGTGTTCTAGATGCGGGTGTCCCGGAGGAACGTATCGATAAGGTCCTCGACGAGTTCGAATCGATAGACGCCGGTTTCGAGATGGCTGAAGAGGGAGATCTGTTAGTGGTTCAACCGTGTGAAATACAAAACGTTATAGATCATATCGAATCTAAGAAGTGAAGTGGGTATGGAGATTATTCCTCTTAGAGTCGTAACTTTTAAATATCAATAGAATATAATGAATCATAATTAGATGTAATTATATATGGTGATATGTCATGGCAGATGAAGACTACACGACGGTTTCGATACCGAAACCATTGGCTAAGAAGGTAAAGAAAAGGATGGAAGGAACAGGCTTCAATTCCATGTCCAGTTACGTTACCTACGTGTTGAGACAAGTGATCTCCAGCATGGAAGAGGAAGATGAAGCAGAGGACTTCTCCGAAGAGGACGAAGAGAAGGTAAAGGAAAGGCTGAGGGCCTTAGGCTACCTCGATTAAATCTACGGTGATCAAACTCATGTCTAAACCTCACGGCGGAACTCTCGTAAACCAGATGGCCTCGGATAAGAAGAGCGAACGGTTGAAAGAAGAGGCTCAGGAGATGAAATCTTTCAAGTTGAGCAGCGGTCTTCGGAAAGACGTTCAGAACATAGCGAACGGCGTTTACAGTCCTTTGACCGGTTTCATGACCCGTGAAGACTTCGACTGGGTACTGGAAGATTCGAGGTTGAACGACGACACTCCCTGGACACTACCGATAGTTTTAGATATCACGGAGGAAGAGAGAGATGAACTCTCAGAAGGAGAAGAAGTTTGCCTTGAAACGGAGAACGGAGAGCCCTTTGCTACTTTAAAAGTCGAAGAACTTTACGGATTCGATAAGAAGCGGATGGCTAGAAAAGTATACGGTACTGAAGATATGGATCATCCGGGTGTAGAGAAGACGATGAACATGAACGACCATCTGGTCGGTGGAGACATCCTACAATTCAGAGAGAACGGCAGTGATTTCGAAGAGTATCATCTCGTTCCCAAGGAAACAAGAGTTCTCTTCAAAGAGAAAGGCTGGAGGAACGTTGTTGGTTTCCAGACCAGGAACGTACCTCACATGGGACACGAATACGTGCAGAGGACCGCGTTGAGTTTCGTCGACGGTATCTTCATCAACCCGATAATAGGTGCGAAGAAATCTGGAGATTACAGGGACGACGTGATCTTGGACGCTTACGACAGGTTGATGGACGAGTATTACCTGAAGGATAGAGCGGTGATGAGCATACTGCAGGCTGAGATGAGGTACGCAGGACCTAAAGAAGCGGTCTTCCATG
>JAHENW010000035.1 GCA_018610025.1 Thermoplasmatota archaeon | reverse complement strand
CGTTCCCCTTCACGTTCTGAGCGACGCCTCCAGAATAGGAGAGACATCTCACCTCCTCTTCCTTCTTTATATTCTTACAGAGCGAGTCCAAAATATCCTCAAGGTGAGTCTGAGCACTTGAAGCCAACTGGACCCCCTCCTGAGCTAGTTCCTCATCCGTCTTCCCTTTCCTCAACAGATCAGATATCTCCCCCCTCTTCTCATAGGGATAATCCATATCCTGAGATATCACCTCACAGGACTCTGAGCCGGTGACTTCCAGCTCGTTTTGAAATGTAGTGCCTTCTAGTCTTATCCAATCATGGAGATCGATCCTTCTTTTATCGTTCTGATATCCTGAGAGCGCCATGGTCTTCCCTTCGTGTCTCATAGGAACGAAGCCGAGCATCTCCGTCACGGATGCATAAAAATCTCCGAGTGAATCTAGATATGTAGATTCGTTTTTCTTGTATAGCTGCCCATCGGCTCCTTGGCAGAGGGTGGAAGAGAGGCCGTCCCCCGCGGCATCTATGGTCAATACCCATGACTGAGGACGACCGCTAGTGTAGTAGGCACTGGATGCATGGGCCAGATGATGGTTTACCGTGACCATCTTCTCGGAAGCGCCAGTGATGATGCTCTCCAGCCCCTTTTTCAATCTCAACAACCTCTTCTTCTTCCGATATATACCCGCAGCCGCGATCCTGTCTATATCCTGGGGATGTGTCTCTGACATATCCAATAATTTCTTAATGGATGATCTAGGAAATCCTCTAGAATATTTTTCCCGATTCAATCTCTCCTCATTGACAGCCCAGATATTATCACCCTCCACCAGAGTAGCACCTGAATCATGCCCATCATGGACCCCCAATATCACGGCCATGGGTTGACCAATTTAGAATAGATATTTAAGCTCTTTCTAATCCTAACACCGACAGATAAAAGTTAAATAAATTTCCGAGGATAAGGACTTATGACAGATATCACCTTCTATGGAGGCGTGGGGGTCATAGGTGGGAACAAGATCCTTCTAGAGAATCAAGGGACATCCATATTTCTAGACTTCGGTAAGAATTTTGGTAGAGAAAAGGTGTACTATGACGATCCATACCTGACTCCCCGGAAGCATGAACATCTTCTCGATATAGGTCTCCTTCCAGAGATGCCGGGACTGTACAAGAACGACAAAGAACCTCCTGTAGATGCGGTCCTGCTCTCCCACCCACATCTGGACCACTGGGGATACACCTGTTTTCTTGACAACGACATACCGCTTTACTGTGGGGAGGGGACCAGGAAGATGATATTGAATTATGAATACAGCTCCGGAACGGGACCCTCCAAGGAATACTACCTAGCCAATATGACGAAATCCGACGGCTACCAGGTATACAAGGATTTCCGCTCTTTCAGGACTGGAGATGTTTTCGACATAGGATCACTGGAGGTGGAACCAGTGCATGTCGACCATTCCATACCCGGTGCATATGGTTTCATAATAAGGACCCCTTCGGAGACCATAGTGTACACTGGAGATTTCCGACTCCATGGACCCGAGGCCCACATGAGCGAGGAGTTCATTGATAAGGCCGCAGAGGCAGAACCGGATGTGATGATCTCAGAGGGGACCAATATGGTGGGAGCTACACCATCTTCAGAGAGGGAGGTGAAAGAGAAGACCAGTGCGATAATAGGAGATACCGGCGGGCTTGTTGTTGTAAGTTTTTCGGCCCGTGATATAGACAGACTCCGCACTATGTATGAGTCCTCTATAGAGAACGATAGAAAGTTCGTCATATCCATCAAGCAGGCTTTCTTACTCCAGTCTCTGAGAGACGATCCCTCTCTAGATATATTCGATATTAGAGACGACCACGTACTCGTTTTCCGGAAAGAGAAAGACCGGGCATCCGCCTGGGAGGATAGGGTACTGAGAGAAGTGGACGTTAAGAACGGAAGGGAGATAAACGAGATAAAAGATGAAGTGGTTCTTGCCGCCTCCTATTACGATATGAACGAACTCATGGAGATAGATCCAGGGTCTGACAGTGTGTTCATCTCGTCACAGTCGGAGTTCTTCGACGAGGAGGGGGAGATAAGGCACGAGAAGCTGCTCAACTGGTGCGATCATTATGGGATGCCCCAGTATCAGGTGCACGCTTCTGGACACGTGATGCCAGCTCAACTCAGGTCTGCGGTAAAAGAGATCGACCCGTCCATCCTGATACCTGTTCATACAGAGAAGCCAGGACTCTACAAAAAGTATATGTCTGACATCCCGTCTGAGATCCAACTTCCATCACTAGATGAGAAGATAGAACTTTGAGCCTCTATAGATCTGTCATACAGCGATCATACTCGTCTTTTTTCGATCATCCGATCAGATGTTGTAGATCTGAAAAACGCCACCAGGGTATAAAAGAAAAGAGATCTCCGAGGCAAAGATTTAAATATAAAAACTCGTTAAAGACACGGATGCACTCGTATATGTCCGTCAGACAAAAAGGTGAGAACGGATGAGAAAAGAAGAGGATGGGCTTACTAAAGAAAAACTCGAATTGGCCATGTCTTGCAGTGAGAAGGAATTGGTTAGAGTGGTGGCCAAGAAGATGTATAAACAGAAATATGGGGATGACCAAAATAGTAGGGGGAATTTCCCCTCGTCATCTATGGGATGAGTAATCGATAGGTGAAGATGATCAATAGGCCTGGGTCCCACTATTTTCCCTGTATTGAGTGATATCCTTGGTCCTGAAGTCGCAGTTCTTGCATTTAGCGGCCTGATTCTTTACCATGAGTGCCTTCTTACCACATTTTGGACATGTTTGATACTTGCCTTTCTTGGTTTTTTTCTTATACTCAGTGATATCCTTGGTCCTGAAGTCGCAGTTCTTGCATTTAGCGGCCTGATTCTTTACCATGAGTGCCTTCTTACCACATTTTGGACATGTTTGATTCTTCTTTTTCTCAGACGATTTCTTCTTTGATGGCCCCCCCTCTCTTTCTTTCTTTTTCCTATCTTTAGAGGCCAGGGCATCAGGTGGATTCTCCTCCCCTGGATTTGAAAATAGCGAATCAACATCTGGACCGTCTTCTATATCTTCATCATAGGAGGATATCTCTTCCTCCTTCACTTCTTCCTTTTGTTCTTCTTCCTCTCCTTCTACTGATTCTTCGATTTCGTCATCTTTTCCTATCTCTTCCTCTTCCACTTTCTCCTCGTCTTCAGTATCTTCTTCCTCCTCTATCTCCTCTTCTGCTTCTTCCTCTATTTGTTCCTCCTCTTCTACTACCTCTTCGATTTCATCCTCTTCTTCCTTTATTTCTTCCTCCTTTATCCCCTCTTCTGCTTCTTCGATCTTTTCCTCTTCACTCTTTCCCTCTTTCTCCTCGTCTTCAGTATCTTCTTCCTCCTCTATCTCCTCTTCTGCTTCTTCCTCTATTTCCTCCTCTTCTACTGGCTTTTCGGTCTCCTCTTCTTCTCCGATCCGGGCCCCACAGTTATAGCATATCTCAGCATCAGGGCGGAGTTCGGTTTCACATGAAGGGCAAATGAGGACATCTTCTTCGATCTCTCCTCCATCCTCCCCGATATTGACACCACAAACATAGCACATCTCGGCTTCAGGGTCGAGTTCGGTCCCACAGTTTTGGCATATGAGGATCTCTTCCTCCTTTACTTCTTCCTCTATTTCTTCTTCCTCCTCTACCCCCTCTTCTGCTTCTTCTTCTATTTGTTCCTCCTCTTCTACTACCTCTTCGATTTCATCCTCTTCTTCCTCTATTTCTTCTTCCTCCTCTATCCCCTCTTCTGCTTCTTCTTCTTCTACTACCTCTTCGATCTCTTCCTCTTCTTCCTCTATCTCTTCCTCCTTCTCTATCCCCTCTTCTAGCTCGACTCCTTCCTCTTCTTCAGCTTCCTCCTCGATCTCTTCGGCTTCTAGCTCAACTTCTTCTACCTCCTCGACTTCCCCTTCTACTACCTCTTCGATCTCTTCTTCAGACTCCGCTTCTTCGGGGACCTCCTCATCTGGAGAGCTCTGCTCGGGTGATGATCGGGACGGAGACTCAGCTTCAACTTCCTCTACCTCTTCTTTCTCACCTTCTTCCTCGGGAATCCCCTCATCCTCCTCCCCTTTCTCCAACCGCTCTTTCCTATTTTCGTATAACTCTTCTCTCTTTTCCAGCAACTCTTCAGTCCTATCAACCAGGTCTTCTTCCTTCTGAAAAAGGTCTTCTTTGAGGGTAGAAACGAGTCCTAGAAATTTGTCTAACTTTTCCTTTCTTTTTTCAACGATCTCCCTCTCTTCTTGGATTATCGATCTTTCCTTGTTCAAAACTTGATCGTCATCTACACTTTCAGGACTTTCTTCTCTTCCTCCCTCATCACTGCCTGGATACTCTCCTTCCTCTAGCTTTTCGGCTTTCTTAGAGAGCTCTTCTTCCAGTCTATCCAGCCTTTCTTCCCGCTCATCTAGTTCCTCAGCCCTTTCATTCAACCTCTTTTCTCTTTCCATCAGTTTTTTATCCTTCGCCTTAAGTTGGTCCATGAACTCCTTGAAATCATCGAGGTCTTCATCCACACTCTCTAATTTAGATTCCATCTCCGCAACACCATTTCCCCTCTCCTTGAAGGTAGGGAATGTAATAATCTTCTTCTTTACATATATATATTTCGGGAGAATAGCGGGTTCTCCTTTTATAGAAGGCTCTGAACTACGCTATTTCTCTCTAGCTTTTTATCAAGCGGCCCTTTAAGGGTTCTTTCTTCTCTTTCACGGCGTTTCCTCTTTTATATCCTGAGAGGTGAAATCACAGTATTTACAACTGGCGGAGTCATCTGAGTATACCTCTAGGGCGTGATTACCGCATTTTGGACATTTTCGGTACTTCTTTTCGTCTTTTTCAGACGAATCTTCTTCCGTATCCTCTGATACTCCGAAAACTTCATCGGCTTTCGTAGAGCCTGACTCTTCGGGTGTTTCAGATTCTAGCTCTTCTTCTGAGGATTCTTCTTCTACCCTTGGTTTTACCACTCCCGGTTCTTCCTCCACTTCCTTCTCCTCTTTTTCTTCTTTTGTATCTCCTGGGATAGAAGCGATCTCCATATCTGGGATATCTATCTTCTCTTCCAACTTTTTATCCTCCTTTTCCAGCATCTCCTGATGTTTTTTGAATAACTCCTCTCTCTTACTGGAGAGTTCTTTGTTCTTTTCCAACAT
>JAHENW010000034.1 GCA_018610025.1 Thermoplasmatota archaeon | reverse complement strand
TTCGACGGCATCTGGAAGTTCAGACAGGGGTCGATCACCGTAGATGCCAAGATTGAAGAAACGGACTTGGTTGGTCGTCTCCAGTGCCACCTCCCTCAGCTTTTTTCCGATATCTAGTGACTCATCATCGGAAACAATAACAACTCTCTCATGGGACCGAACACCCATACAGGTCTCCACCGCAACTCTACATCCCTTTTCTAAAGACATGATACCACTTCAAGTGATTGCGGTAAGTGAGTTCCCTTGAATTATTAAAGTTTTTGTGGTTTATAGGAAAAATGGACTAATCAGAATGCTAGCGCATTCTTCTTACCTAAGAAAAATCACACTGGGGACATCGAGTGAAACAAGATGGACCCGTCAGAACCTAATGTTCTAACTAATCACTAATCAAAGATTAGTGGACCCGTCAGAATCAAAGATTCTAACCGCCCATTTTTCATGGGAAAATGGACCCAGTGGGAAGAGGAAATTTTCAAAGAAAATTACCGACTAGTGGGAACTCGTTCCCACGTATTTCAAATCCCAGTGGTACATTTGAGCGAAGCGAAAATGGACCCAGTGGGATTTGAACCCACGGCCTCAACCTTGCAAAGGTCGCGATCTGCCAACTGATCTATGGGCCCGAGATGAGCGATAGCGAATCGAGGGTGCATAGAGAGGAGGAATTTTCCAAGAAAATTCCTACGTATCTATGGGCTCATATCTATATCTAACTCTCTATTATCAGATATAAGGAAAAATAGTTTTCGAGGGGTACACTGTCAATTCTGTAGTACTATCTCGATGTGTACTTCGTCGGGTACCTGTATCCTCATGAGCTGTCGAAGAGCCCTTTCATCGGCATCGATGTCGATGAGTCTCTTATGAACCCTCATCTCCCATCGTTCCCAGGTCTCAGCACCTTCTCCGTCCGGGGCCTTCCTGGTTGGAACTATGAGCTTCTTGGTCGGTAGTGGGATTGGTCCTTTTCTCTCTACGCCTGTTCTTTTAGAAATTTCCTTTATCTGGTCGCATATCTCCTCGACGCGTTCAGGGTCTGTTCCGCTCAAAGATATTCTAGCTTTCTGTCCCATAAATTTGTCCTCATAAATATATTAAAAGGGTTGAGAGATTTTTACATCTCTTTTTCCTCTACCTCTATACACTGTCCGGCTGCCACGGTTTGCCCCATGTCCCGGATAGCGAATTTACCCAACTCTGGGAAGTCCTCGACCTTCTCCAGCGAAAGGTTCCTGGTCGGTTTCACTGTTACGATGGCTACTTCGCCGTTCTTCAGATAGTCTGGATTCTCCTCGACTACCTCACCGGTCTTCCTGTCCAATTTCTGTTTGAGTTCCATGAACTTACAGGCCACCTGTGATGTATGGGCGTGGAATACTGGTGTATAACCTTCAGTTATCACGCTGGGATGGTCCAAGACGATTATCCGGGCGTCGAAGGTATCCACTACGGTCGGTGGGTCATCTGCTGGCCCTGCTACGTCTCCTCTTCTGATGTCGTCTTTCCCGACTCCACGTACATTGAATCCTACATTGTCTCCGGGTTCGGCTTTTGGTATCTCTTCATGATGCTGTTCGATGGATTTGACTTCTCCGGTAGCATCTGCGGGCATGAAGGTGATCTTGTCACCGGGTTCCATGACACCGGTTTCGACTCTTCCAACTGGTACGGTCCCGATACCGGTGATAGAATACACGTCCTGTATGGGTAACCTCAAGGATTTTTCGATGGGTTTCTCAGGTACATCTAAACCATTTATACCATCTAGGAAGGTCATTCCGTCCCACCACGACATGTTTTCACTGTTCTCGACTATGTTGTCTCCCTTGAGAGCACTGATGGGAACAACGTCGAACTGATCACCTTGGTAACCGATAGATGACAATAGCTCGGTTATCTCGTCTTTGACCTCTTCGTACCTGTCTTCAGAGTACTCTGGTTTGGTATCGTCCATCTTGTTTATTGCAACCACAAGCTGCTCGACACCTAGTGTTCTTGCAAGGAATGTATGTTCCCTGGTCTGGGCCATCACACCCTCAGGAGCCGCAACCACGAGGACTGCGGCATCTGCCTGGCTGGTACCTGTGATCATATTCTTTACGAAATCCCTATGGCCAGGTGCATCGATGATCGTGAAATAATACTTATCCGTATCGAATCTTTTGTGCATCACATCGATAGTGAGACCTCTGTCCCTTTCCTCTTCCAACTGATCCATCGCCCAGGCAAATTCGAAAGTTCCTTTGCCCTTCTCTTCTGCTTTCTTCTTGTACTCCTCGATCACGTGTTCTTTAATTGCACCGGTTTCGAACAGAGTTCGACCTACTAGGGTGGACTTTCCGTGATCCACGTGTCCTATGAAGACAAGATTTAGATGTGGTTTGTCTGCCATTTTAGTGCCTCCAATGTTTCTTATTTTCACTCCTAATGTCTTTGCCTATTTATAATTTTATCCTTACTAGGCATAGTCTTCAAATATATATACCGTTAAGTAGTTTTCGATTTAGAAAAAGACGGTGTTCAGATGTCCGTAGAAGTGAGGGAGTTAAAATACGAGGATATCGAGGAGCTAACTGAACTCTGGTATGAACTTGCGACCATGCATCAAGATATAATGCAGGGGTACGAGTTGTCGGAAGAGCCAAGGAAAGAGTGGAAATCAATAATCGAGGACGGTTTGGAAAAGAAAGGTATGGTCACCCTGGTGGCAGAGGAAAAGGGAAAAATCGTCGGTTTCGTCAACGCGGTCCATAGAAAGAGACCGGCCTTCTTCGTCCGTAAAGAAGTGGGATACATCCTAGACCTTTTCGTGAAGGAGGATAGGAGGAACGAGGGGATAGGCAAGAAGCTGGTCAAAAGGGCGGAGAGATGGATAAAGGATAGAGGCCTGAAGACGGCCATATTGACCGTTTCGCCGGAGAACCATACAGCTGTAAAATTCTGGGAAGACCAGGGATATGAGACCTATTTACTGAAGAAGAGAAAGGAACTCTAACCAAAGTGATCGTACCCGCTGGAAAGCTCTTTTCTCTCGCCGTTAAGAAGAAAAACCCCGTCCTCCGTGATCTGACCAACGGTTATGGGATCGGTTCCCCTGATCTCGCCTAACTTTTTTTCCGGTATGGTATACACGAGTTCGAAGTCCTCGCCTCCGGATAGTGCCCAGAAGTACGGATCCTTATCCAGTTCCTTGGCCGTTTTTCTAGTCTCATCTGAGATAGGTATCTTCTGTTTCCGTACTTCGGCCCCGACCTGGCTTTCATCACATATATGTCCCACCTCGGAGGCCAGCCCGTCACTCACATCTATCATGGCGTTCACGTGGGGGGCTATCTCTCTAGCCGTAGATAACCGGCACCTGGGCTCCAGGTAAAAATCCGTGTATCCCTTCTTCCCAGCTCTCAATAGTTCCAGACCGGCCCAGCTCTTTCCCAGATCACCGCTGACCACTATGAGATCATCGACTTCGGCGTCTCCTCTCAGGGAAAGGTATTCCTTCTCCACCCTGCCCAATATCATCACACTCACCACCAACAAGTCTCC
>JAHENW010000033.1 GCA_018610025.1 Thermoplasmatota archaeon | reverse complement strand
GGAGCCACTAGCACTTCTCAGAATCCATCTCACAGCTACAGCTCGACCGGAACTTACACTGTAGAACTCACAGTCACGGATAACGACGGCAAAACGGATACCACTACAACCGATATAACAGTAGAATATCCTTCATACAGCACGGTTTCAGGTGGAGATACGAGCTATGGTGAGTACATGACCAACGTGCAGTTAAACGGAATAAATCGAGATTCGGGAGACGATGGAGGATACGCCGATCACACAGATAGCGTGTCCAACGATGTGGAACCGGGTCAGACATACGATCTATCCGTGACGATAAGCACGGGAGGATATTCTGACTATGTCACTGCAGTAATAGACTGGGACCAGGACTACAACCTATCGAACAATCAGGTCATCGAGGTGGGCTATGGAAGCTCAGATCCACAGACAGTTACAAAATCCATTACAGTTCCATCGGATGCTGTCGACGGTCAAACGAGGATGAGGGTGATGCAGGAATACGACAGTTACCACAAAGATCCCACAGCGGATCAGAGCTATGGTGAAACAGAAGATTACACGGTCAGTGTGGGTACGAGCACCAATGATGCTCCCACAGCTTCGTTCACGTACTCACCCACATCACCGACCACGGAAGACACAATAGACTTCTCCGACGGCTCGAGCGACAGCGACGGCAGCATATCTTCATGGTCGTGGGACTTCGGAGACGGTGCGACAAGCACTTCTCAGAATCCGTCTCACAGCTACAGCTCGTCAGGCAACTACACCGTTGAGCTTACGGTCACGGACGATGACGGTGCTACGGATTCCACAAGTCAAGATATAAGCGTTTCCGAGCCATCAAATGAGGCGCCAACAGCCTCGTTCACGTACTCACCGACAAGCCCATTGGTTGATGAATCCATACAGTTCACAGATGAGTCAACAGATAGTGATGGAAGCATAGATTCATGGTCTTGGACCTTTGGAGACGGAACGATGAGTACCTCCCAGAACCCATCTCACAGCTACAGTTCGTCCGGAACATACACGGTAGAACTCACCGTGACGGACGATGACGGTGCGACCGATACTAGCAGTCAAAATATAACGGTTGAGACAGACAGTGGAGGATCTTACAGCACGGTTTCAGGAGGAGACACGAGTTATGGTGAATATATGACCAACGTGCAGTTCAACGGGATAAACAAGGACTCAGGAGACGACGGAGGATACGCAGACCATACGGCAAGCATTTCTAACGATGTGGAACCCGGTCAGTCCTACGATCTCTCGGTCACAATAAGCACCGGTGGATACTCGGATTATGTAACGGCTGTGATCGATTGGGACCAGGACTACGACCTATCGAACAACCAGGTCATAGAGGTAGGATACGGCAGTTCAGATCCACAGACAGTGACGAAGTCCATAACGGTTCCATCGGATGCTGCAGATGGAGGGACTAGGATGAGGGTGATGCAGGAGTACGATAGCTATCATACGGATCCGACAACTGATCAAAGTTATGGTGAGACTGAAGATTACACGGTAAGTGTTGGTACGAGCACTAACAGTGCTCCGACAGCTTCGTTCTCGTATTCACCTACTTCACCTACGACAGAGGATACCATAAACTTTACAGACGGCTCGACCGACAGCGATGGCAGTATTTCTTCGTGGTCGTGGAGCTTTGGAGATGGTACCAGCAGCACATCACAGAACCCGTCTCACAGCTACAGTTCATCCGGCAACTACACTGTTGAGCTAACTGTCACGGACGATGACGGTGCTACAGATACCACAAGTCAAGTTGTAACTGTAGAATCCAGCAGTGGTTCATACAGCACGGTCTCAGGAGGAGACACGAGTTATGGTGAATACATGACCAACGTGCAGTTAAACGGGATAAATAGGGATTCTGGAGACGATGGAGGATATGCCGACCACACTGACAGTATTTCTAACACATTAACACCGGGACAAAGTTACGACCTGTCCGTTACAGTGAGCACAGGAGGATACACTGAGTACATTACAGTTGTGATCGATTGGGACCAGGATTACGATCTATCGAACAACCAGGTCATAGAGGTAGGATACGGCAGTTCGGACCCACTGACAGTGACGAAATCAATATCTGTTCCATCAGATGCTGTTGAAGGCGACACTAGGATGAGAGTGATGCAGGAGTACGATAGCTACCATACGGATCCGACTTCAGACCAGAGTTACGGTGAGACAGAGGATTACACGGTGAGCGTTGGTAGTACTACGAGTAGTTCAAACGATTTCTCCTCAACTCCAGTTGTCGAAGGATCTCCAGAATTGGCAAATAATCCTATGGATTCTGAGGGGAACATAGATATGTTTGTAGCCCCGGTCCAATACTCCGATAACAGGAGATTATAATTTGGACTACAAAGAGATATGGATCATCTCTAATCTAAAAACTTTTCTTCTTTTTCTTTTTACTCATCTATACTCAAGAGATTTTCACACTTTCTACCTCTTCTATTTCTCTTATCTTTTTTAGTGCCTCTCCTGGAACGGGCGAATCCGTAATGATGATCAATGTAGGGTCTTCATGGAATTCTATCTCTCTAGTGATGCACTGTCTAACAACTACGTCTAGGTCGGCTAGGATGGTGGTAACGGAGGATATTAAGCCAGGTTCCTCTGGCGACGAAGGAGCGATCTCTATAACGCCGGCATCGAGTTCGGGAGCTACGTTTCCAAAAAAGGCGGTAGCCTCCAGATTCCTATAGATCTTGGACAGTTCTTCGCTTTCTTCGATGGTCTCGATGGCGGCATCGACCGTTTTTCTATCGACATCTAAAGTCCTAGCGATCCTCGATGGTGACATCAAGACATCGTTGCAATATATTCTCCCATCCTTAACGTTCAAACCGGTCTCAAGGAGGAATTTTGCTATCTCCTCTTGAGTGGAGTATTTCTCAAAGTGTTTTTTTATTTTCCACATAGGGATATAAAAAAAGTACAGATATTTATATGTAATGTCCCCGGGGAGAAAGACATGCTCCTAGTACTCTACAGACCATTCTACGGCATAATCCGCACGATTGTAAACCCAGTAGCCTTCGTTGGGCTTCATCGTGTAGTTGCCCAGGTCGTATATATACTTTATATTGTATTCCTGGCTGTCATCGAAAACGCCTATCTTCGTTACCTCCGCAGGTAGCGTTTTCTCCGCCACTAAATCCGTTTTTGATGGATACCCGACCATATTCCATCCTGGCTCTAGTGTTATGTTGGTAATTTCTGGTGGATAACCAGTGATAGTTAAAGTGGCATCATGGGTCATGTGGATCCATATCCCCATCGTCCTGTCCCAGCTTTCAAGGTCGTTATAATGACTGGCTCTATCCACCTTGTACGTTCTCCATGTATCCGTCGATGCCTCATAATACATCAGTTTATCATAGCTCCCCTCTATACCATGATCAGTGTCATTCAATATATCTACTAAACTTCGTGTAGCAGGAATATACTCAGTAGAGACAAAATTCCATCCATCTCCGTGTGCAGTGAGATTTATATTATCGCTTCCCGTGAAAGAATACAGATTGTAGTCGTTGGAGCCCACATATATCGTGCCATCACCGCCCACGGCTACACTAGAAGACACCGCGCCCCCGGTAGAGAAGTTCCATTTTTCTGAACCGTCCGGATTGATCGCGTATAGATTATAGTCATCAGAGCCTGTGTATATAGTGCCCTCACTCCCTATAGTTGGGCTAGAGCAGACATTTCCGCCTGTGGAGAAGTTCCATTTCTCCGTGCCATCAGAATTGAATGCATAGAGTTTATTGTTGGATGAACCGATATATACAGTCCCATCTTTTCCGATGGATGGGGAGGAACCTGCATTGCCAGACCCGATCTGAGAGTGCCACTTTTCCTTACCATCCGAGTTTAAACAATATATCCTCTCGTAGATGGTTGAAAAATAGATATTTCCATTGGAATCCAGGGCAGGAGATGAAGTTTCTATACTAGCCTCAGTTCTGAAGTTCCATTTTTCTGTCCCGTTAGGATAAAGGGCATAGAAATAACCGTCATTAGAGCCGAAATAGATAGTCCCGTCGTCACCTATCGCTGGTGAAGATCTTACTGGGTATGCCGTAGTAAAGTGCCATCTTTCAGAACCATCGGGATTGACCGCATAAAGCTTGTAATCATCAGAGCCGAAATAAATAGTACCATTATTATCGATGGCCGGTGAAGATACTATCCCGTCCCACCCGCTGGAGTCATCAGTTGAGAAGTTCCATCTTTCAGTACCATCTGGGTTGATGGCATAAAGGTTGTAGTCACTTGAGCCCACATATATCGTTCCGTCACTGCCTAGGGCAGAGCTGGAAACCACATCACCGCCGGTGGAGAAGCTCCATTCTTCAGTTCCATCTGGATTTATAGCATATAGACGGTTGTCGTTAGAACCTACATAGATGGTCGCATTACTGCCCACTGCAGGACTAGAGGAGACGGCCCCACCGGTGGAGAAACTCAATTTTTTAGTCCCATCCACGTGAGTTGTATTGTAATGGCTCACACTAGCATGTTTGACATCATGACCAAACATCGGCCAGGGTGAATCTGCCAAACTTTTAACCTCTTCCGTTTCACTGGTTGGTTTTACCTCTCTTGGATCATCATCACCGCCCTCATTAATTTCCTCCGTCTCCCGCATGCCACTGGTATCCTTCATGGAGCTCCCCATCGTACCCACAAGTCCGCTCATAACGAGGAATACTACCAATCCCACGCTCAACATCTTTTGATATCTCATGCTCTTGACTTCTCCTTCTTATAAGACGTAAAGTAATAGGTCCCGGATAAAAAATATCTTGTGGTTATATAGGTTTAACTGCACTACTTTTCTTGATAGAAATGATAAATCACATCTATATGCCCATAGTCAAATCCGATTTTTTCCAAAAAATCAATCCACTAGATCTTTCTCATATCTCTCTTTCTCACTGAAGATACATCCGCAGTATCCCTGCTTGTACAGTTCCAACTCATCGGTCATCTCGTGACTTTCCCTGAACCCATCAGTCATATCCGTGTAGATGAATTTTAGCCCGTGCTTCTTCCCCTCCTCGCCTCCTATCTGTTTGATGGACTCGTGGTCTTGGTAAGGAGACAATATGAGGGTAGTGCTGAAGGCATCGAAACCCTCTTTTTTCGCTCTCTTCGCCGTTTCTTCCAATCTCCACCGATAACAATATCTACATCGGGGATCTGCCCGGAGCGCCCCCTCCAAGAATTCGCTCAACATATATCTATCGTCGTAGATCGCCTCTGTGCCGGTTTCTTCCTCGTACTCCATAAGCGCCTCTAGTCTTTTTTCATATTCAGTAAATGGATGTATATTGGGATTAAACCAGAAGGGAACAACGCGGTCAACATCTTCATCCTCTTCGAATGTCTTCTTGACATATGTAAGACAGGGCGCACAGCAGGTGTGCAGTAATATATCCATGGGATCACCTATCTAAATCTTCAATGCGACCCTTTTCGAGGCCTTCTTTTCTTTCTCTTTCACCTCGAATTCAACACCGCATTCTGGACACTCACCCTTCCTCTCTCCGCACGACCTGTGGTAGGTCCCTCCACATTCACAGACGATCATCTCCAACCCTTCCTGGATCTTCCCCTTGCAGATACCGCACTTCTCTTCTCCGGTGGCCTCCTCGAGATGGAATCCACCTTCCCTGACGTTCACATCCAGTTCGGCCTTCATCTCTTTATCGTCGAATATCCTTTTACCGCCCCCGATGAATCTGACCTCGTCCCCGTCAGGCCTTACCTCGACCTTCATCTCCTCCTCAGCGTCGGCCATCAACTTTTCCGGGAGCTCGACTCCGTTGACTTCGGCATTCTCTATCGTGAGTTCGGGATCCTTGGCTACTCCTCCGCCAGTATTCTTGATCTTCAACTCTATATCGTTCCATTTCTCCTCGATGATATGTCCCTCCACCACGATCTCAATCTTCGGGCTGTAGGGTTCGAGGCTTCTCTCGACCTCCCTTAGTGCTTCCTTCGCCTTCTCTTTCGCATTCTTGATATCATCGTCCCTCAATCCCTCGGCCTCTTCTATAAGGTCCTGGGTCTCGGTGACTGGAGCACCGAACTTACTCGCCTTCTTGACCAGTTCCTTGGTCTCATCTAGATACTCCTCATATTCCTCTATCTCCTCCTCGCCGATCTCCTCCCGGGCCTGATGTACTAGTTCGAAGACCTCGGTCATCGAGTCCATCTCGAGTTTGGCTCTAGCCTTCCTTATCTTCTCTATCGCCTCGCCCACCTCTTTACCTTCCTCTTCCATATCCTTGAGCTTTTCTTCGAACTCTTCTACTTTTTCTTTGAGTTCCGATTTGAGTCCTTCCAACTCTTCTTCTGCTTCACCACCCAGTGAATATGCATCTTCGTACTCTCCCTCCTCGAGCCTTTTCTCCATGGAATCCTTTATATCTTCTATCTTACCGATCTCGAGGTCCATCTTCCCTCCCTCTTGGACTATAATATCGAGCTCTTCGAGGAAGTCATTGACCTCCTCATGGATCTTTAACGCTTTATTCAGCATTTCTCCGCTCTCGACGGCGTTATCGAAGGCCTTCACATAGAATCCCCCCTGGTAGGCCTCTTTGGCCTCTTCCAAGGCTTCTTTTGCCTTCTTCACCTTAACGCCTTTCTCCCTGGCCTCTTTCAATTTGTTTTTCGTAGTATTGATGCTCCTTTCGGCGATATCCTGCTGGAGTTCTATCCTTTCCAGTTCCCCCTCGCTCTGCATGGCGAGGTTGATCGCTTCCTTGTAATTCCCTTCCTCTTTGGCCTTTTTTGCCCTTCTCATAAGGTTGTCCGCCAGAGCGGTGTTTATCCCCTCACTCCTTACATCAGCTATCTTATCCTCGAAGGTAGAGTGGATCTTTTCCACCCGCTGGACTTCGGCCTCTTCGACCCTTCCTTCGATATCCTCGGCCAGCTCCATGGCTATCTCGTAGTTGTCCTTCCTCAGGTTCTCCATGGCCCTATCGAGCATTTCCTCGGCTTTGGTAACATCTGCATTGATGTTCTTCGCCTCCTCTATCTCCTCCTTTATCTCTTTTAGCTTATTGGCCGCCTTCTTGCTCTTATCTCTTATCTCGTTGATGCGGTCTCTACATTCTTCTATCTTCTCGATGGCTTCTAGGTAATAGTCGTCGTTCATCAGCGCCCGAGCTTCATCGACCATCTCCTCGGGTTCCTCAAGGCTTATCCCTATATCTTTAGCTGAATGGATGATATCTTTTGTTCCCTCTATTCGACTCTCTACGGTCTCGACCATCTTCTCTTTCAATCTCTGTTTCGTGTCCTCGATCTCCTGAAGGGATGCTTCGTATCCCTCTTCATACGTGTCTTCTGGACTTCTTTCAAGGGCCTCTTCATATTCGCTTATGTCAACACCTATCTCTTCCCCTTTCTCTATCACGGTCATCAATTCACTCTTTTTATCCTTTATATCCTGGATCTTCTGCAGTTCTTCGAGTTTGGCTTTGGCATCCTGGGCCCTTTCCTTTGAGCTTTCGTATTGTCCTCCTTTCAGCAGTTCTTTTGCTTCCTGAAGTAGCTCTTTAGCTCCGGAAACATCTTCTATCGCGCTCTCCTCCGTTACTTCCTTTATCTGGTTCTTCACCTCAGTGATCAGTTCCTTCGCTTCCTGTCTCGCCTTTAATGCTCCCTGGGCCCTTTCCTTGACGTCCACAGATATGGTTATAGCATCGAGGTAATCTTCTTTTCTTATCTTCTTTTTACATTCGATGAGTTCGTTCCTCATATCTTCGATATCCACTCCCCCTTTCTTTGCCTTCACGACCTCTCTCTTCGCGTCGGAAAATTCATCATCGGCTACATCTTCTAGTTCATCTTGAACTTGCTCCTGGATCTCTTTAGATATGGCCACCACTTTGGAATACTCGTTAACATCTAAAGACCCCTCGGCATCTTCCAATCGGTCTTTTAAGTCGTCCAGATCTATGTCCTCTATCTCTAGATCCTCCAGCAGGGAGATGGTCTCCTGGGCCTTTTCGAAACTGTTCTTTGCTTTGCCGACCTGCCATTCTTCCAAGCGCTCGTCGGCCTCATTGAGGTGCTTAATGGATTCATGATATATTTCATCCTCAAATTCCTCTTCACTCTTCTCCACTATCTCCACTACCTCATCGAAATTTTCAGAGAGGTTCTCCTCCCCCATGTCTTCTTTTATCCTAGAGATGGTTTCTCTAGTGTTCTCAAGCCGATCTTCCAGTTCTTCCTTGATATGATCTTCCAGCTCTTCCCTCCCTCTGCTGGCCATTTTGACGGCTTCTACATATTCACCGGACTGGCTCTTCGACGCCGCGCTATCCAAGTCCTCTTGATATTCGTCTACATCGAGCCCAAGTTCTTGAGCTGACAGAACGCTGACCTCGAAATCTTCGACGATGTCCATTATCTCTGAAGAGGCCTGTTCATCTACTATCTCATCCAGTTCGTTCAATTTCTCTTCTGCCTTCTCGTGATTCTTTTCTTCAACGGCCTCCTCGCTTTCTGAAAGCACCTCCTCCGCGTCGGGGAGTTCGATACCCGCTTCAGATAACTTCTCTATAAGCTCTTTTCCTTCATCGAGTTTTTTATTTATTTTTTCATGCTGTCCGACGAGTTCTTCCACCTTTTCTCTTCCAGACCTGGCCCATTCCAATGCACCCTGATAGTCTCCGTCTTTGAGTGAGTCCCTCGCTTTATTCAATAGATTCATCGGTTCGGATATATCGATACCCATCTCCTTGGCTTTGATGAAATTTTCACGGGACTCAGCTATGGTCTTGAGGACCCTCTCGAATTTAGCCTCCTCGACCTTCTCGAAGGCCTTGTCTATTACATTGTATATCTGCTGGGGGCTCTTCTTTCCCTTGATCTCGTCCAAACGCTGGATCAGCTCTTTGACCTCATCTACCGAGGCACCGAGTTCCAATGCCTCCTCTACTTCCTCTTCGAGTTTCTCGATGTTTCTTTCCACCACCTTTCCCATGGCGCCCTCGAGTTCCTGTTCTGCCTGTTCTATCAGGTCTACCGTTTCTTCATAATCAGCCTCGTTCCTGCGCGTCTGGGCTTTGCTCAAGAGCTCATCGATCTCGTCCATGTTCACCCCGTTCCCCCTCAGCACGTCTTCCTTATCCTCCACAGTGTTTTGGATATCATCGAGATAGTCCTCTATCTTCTCGTCGATATCCTCTTTACAGGTTCTGTAGAACGAAAGAGCTTCCGAGAATTCCCCCTCATCCATGGCCCCCCTGGCTTGAACCAACGTATCCTCGATGTCCTCGGTGTCCTGCCCCCATTCCTCGAGTGAAGATAAGAGGTATTCGATATTCCGGAGATTGTCCTCCATCTTATCCTGAACTATCTCGTTACAACTTTTTCTTGCCTGGGCGGCGATCTCGAAGGCCTCGTTGAATTGGTTCTCCTCTATCTTCTCCACCGATTCGTCTATCTTCTCCACGGACTCCTCTATGTCCCCCTCCCCGCCGAAGGTTTCTTTTATCTCCTCGATAGAGTCCTTTATCTCGTCGATGATATCTTTTGAAGTCTCCTTCAAGCTGTCAAGGGCCTCTTCAGATTTATCTAAAGCATCCTCGAATTCCTTCTCGTCCAGCAGGTCCTCTGCCTCTTCTATATACCCTTCAGCCTCCTCGTCCTCGATCCCCAGATCGTAGGAATCTTCCAGGATCTCTTCGGCAAGTTTTATACTCTCCTTGGCCTGATTCTTGACTTCGTCGATCTTTTTGGCCTTCTCCTCCATTTCCTTGGCGAGTTTTTTAGCTTTGAGGTATTTTCCTGCCAATCTTCTCATCTCCGAGAGACGAGGGATGCTATTTTTCAGATAATAGGTATTGGATTGAACTCCCCCGAGGTACGGTCTGCGTGGGCGTTAGGAGTAGGAATCTAAAGATTTATAGTTTTCGGCGTTCTTAACTCTTACGCTGGTTTGCTGAGTAGGGAAAAACTTATTTAAGGCCGTAGATTCCACTTCTAATGGCTCTAAATCTAAAGGTAAGGGAAATGGGTGGGAAGGAAGTGATCGATATCAGGGTTAACCCGTCCGAGGATATCGCAAAGACGGTGGAAAAGATCATCTCTTATTGGGGATTGGATGAAGACCGTATTCTCCGTTATGATGGTGAGCGGTTGGTAAGCGAGAAAAGCTGGATGGATTATGATATAGAAGACGGTAGTACTGTATCTTTAGAGAAGCGAAGTAATAATAGACTGCCAAAACATCTGTGGAGAAGACGGATAGAGAACGAGATAGATTCTATCCGAGGTGCCGGGATCGAAAGATGTGGATCGGGCGAAGAGATAGAGCTCGAGATCACCCTGAAGGATACACCCGGCCCAGTGAAGGTTGATAGAGAAGTTGGCCTGATCTTCACCCATGAATTCGACCTCGTCCTACCCAGAGATTACCCTTTCTCTCCCCCTCGTATCCGTTGGAGAACTCCTATATTCCATCCCAATATAAGGAGAAGTACAGACGATCATCCGATCCGGATGAAATATCTGGATGAGTGGGACATCGGGAAAAACATATCTGTCTTGATCGAAAAGATAAGAGACCTTTTGAGTTCGCCAGATCCAGAAAGGGAACTGGATCTCAAGAGATGTAATGATGCTTTAAGAGAATATAGATCGGGTAGTTTTCCGTCGAGCACGCATAGATAAATAGCGAAAGAATTTAATTGTATAGAACACTTACAATCATTAGAGATGCAGGAAGAAGGGTTGTTAGACGTGGAGAAGAGCCCTATAAAATTCGGGGGTAGAGCGAGGGTCAGTAAGAACACTTTGAACGAGTTGGGGATCGATAATGGAGATCAAGTGGTGGTAAGTTCCGAGAGCAAGGACATACTTGTCACGATTTTTTCTGACGACTTGCTGGATGATAGAGTTATAAGGCTCAGAGAGGATGATAGGAAAAAATTGGATGTGGAGGAGGGGCAGACGGTAAAGATCGCTAGGCATAAGAAGCTATTGAAGGGTGACTTTTTGGATAATTTATTATAGGAAAATCTTATTCCCTTTTCTGTCAGTGGAAACATGAAGGTAATCATCATCGGAGCAGGAGAAGTCGGATATGAACTGGCCGAATCTATCCGGAGGAAAGGGCACGACGTGATCATCGTGGACAAGAAGAAGAAGGCCTGCAGGAAGGCAAGGAGTCTCGATGTGAAGGTCGTGAGAGGGAACGGAGCCAGACCGGAACTGCTGAACTCACTCGATATCAAATCTGCTCACTACCTCTTTGCGGTGACCGATCACAACGAGACGAACCTGGTAACGTGTTCCATGGCCAAATCTGCCGGCTGTAAAACACTGGCCAGGATAAACGGCCTGGAATACATCTCTAAACCGGTCTCTCAGCGCTTCTCAAAGATCGGAGTTGATTACGCCGTATCACCGGAACTGATCATCGCAAAGAAGATAGCCAATATCATAAGCGTCCCGTCGGCCATCGACAGGAACCTCTCCATGGGTGGGAAGATCAACGTTATGGAATTCAAGGTCCTGTCCCAATCCAAGATCAAGGGCAAGAAGATAGAGGAAATCGACTTCCCTACGAACATCAACCTGGGAGCTATAATAAGGAAAAGTAACGTGCTCGTTCCCCACGGGGATGACGAGCTCAAGGAAGGCGATACCCTCATCGTGATGATGGAAGGGAGGAAGGGCGAGAAAAAGATGATAAAGCTTCTAGGAAGAAGAAAAAAGCACGTCAATAGGGTCATGGTCATCGGGGCTACGGACATCGGTATCAATGTTTCCAAGATACTGGAGAAAAGGGGTATCAACGTGGAGATACTCGACGAGTCACAGAAAAGGTGCAGGAGGGCGGCGGAAGAACTGAGGGACGTTACCGTCATCAAAGGCGATGCCCGTGACAAGAGTATACTGATAGAGGAGGGGATACTGAGGGCCGACGCCATAGCCTCGACTTCTTCCTCGGAAGAATTCAATGTGCTGGTCGCTCTCCTGGCAAAGGTCTACGGCGTGGAGAAGACCGTGGCCATCATCAGGGAACTGGGATTGAAATCACTGGTCGAAACGGTCGGGATAGACCTGGCTGCGTCACCCGAACTTCAGGCCGCCAGGATGATGCTGAGATTGTCTAGAGAACTCAATCCGCTGAAATCCATCCCCATCCACGGCGGCGACATATATCTCCTGGAGATGCAGGTCGATGCGGACTCGGTTGTCAGGGGTGAAAAATTGAAG
>JAHENW010000032.1 GCA_018610025.1 Thermoplasmatota archaeon | reverse complement strand
GTTCACCCTGAAGGGAAGATACAAGATAAAGTGCAGGAGCAACTGTGAAAACTGCCGATGGGATGAGAAGATCGGTATAGCCCAAGAGATCAAGGACGACTATTTCTCCTCCAATATATCGGACAAGAAGATGCTCGACATGTACGAGGAAAGGGCATGGGAAACGGTAAAAGAGAGGGGAGAGGTCTTCGGGACCCCGAATGACTGCTACGGAAAGGACCGAGATGCGTTCCTTGAATCTCTGCGCTTGGAAGGGTGGGAGAAGCCGGCAGTCAGAGCGGTACTGGAGAACACTAGCGGACTGCTGGTAGAAGATAGGACGGTGAATACCGTGCTTGGGAGGGAATGGGAGAGGTCCGGCAGGAAGGCCTTGGAGGCCCTGACCGGAGACGAGAAGATAGCTGAAAAGATCTTCGAGGACACACAGGAAGCCGTGACCGAGGGAGAGATGCGGCCTAGAGAAGTGCTCGAGAGGGCCCGTCACGAGAGCAAAAGGAAGGAAAAATTGGAAGCACTGCCTGAATTCAGCGGTCTCCCTCAAAAGGCAAAATTTGCCCACGAGGTGGTGAAGATATACAAGACCAAAGGGACTAAGGCCGCGGTGAACTATATGGACGACCAGAATATCACAGATACGAGGATGAAGTCACTGGAATACGCTTTCTTGAATTTTCTTGGAAAGGGCGGTTCGAAGAAGTGGAAATACGAGGAGAGCGAGATCGAATCCGGGGAGTTCATGACGGAGTATGTGGAGCAGCTTGTGGAGAAAGAGGGCGAAGAGTATGCCGAATCGCTCCAGGAACTGCTGAAAGCCAGCGGTTCTACAGCCCAGATAGAGATGGAGTGAAGGCAGGTATCGAACAAAATACTTAAATACCTTAAGGTCAAATCATTTCTTGATGCCAGCGAAACAAGAAGGTGGAGGAATACAATCCGCCGCGGGACTCATCCGTTACTTCGATGAAGAGGAAGCCAAGGGTCCGCAGATAGATCCACGATTCGTTATCGGCGGAGCCATCGTGATGATGATAGTGGTAGAAGTCCTCCATTGGCAGATACCTTTCTAGTAAAATTCACAGCTTTTCTTTACAGCTCTCTTTGGCTTTCACTGCAGCAGTATAATTTTCGTCTATCGTTAGGGCTCTGTCGTAGGACTGGAGTGCTTTCTGGTATTCCCCCCGCTCCTGGTATATATCACCCATGTATTTCCAACCCTCTTTTATCTGTGGATCCCTGGAGAGGGTCTCATTTAAACACTGGAAGGCACCTCCCCACTTGTCCTGACCTAGAAGGGCCTGGGCCTTCCCGAACCAGGCGTCTAGTAGGTCATCATCCTTCTGCAGGAGTAGGTCATATATCTGATCGGCCTCGGAGTACATCTCTTTCTGCAGCAACACTTCGCCGTTCTTCAGATAGGCATCGATATAGTCGTCATCGTTGCTGGTGGCTTTATTGTAGAACTGTATCGCTCCACCCCACCTGTCTCTCTTCCTGGCTATCTCGCCCTTCAGATACCATATCTCCGGGTCCTCCGGCTCGTCCTCCAGGAGGTCCTCCAATCTATCCTCGGCCTCCTGTAGGTCACCGGCTCCTATGTAGGCCCTTATCAGGTCCCTCTCTATCCCCTGGTCAGCCCCGTTCTCCAGGGCCATCTCGAAATGATCCTTGGCCTGGTCGTATTCCTCCATATAAAGGGAAAGGTCACCGCCGTTGATGTGGGCATGGAGGTTTTCTTCATCGATGTCCAAGGCCAGCTGATAGTAGCTCTCGGCCTCCTCGTAGAAGTTCCTCATGGCCTCTTCCCTGAAAGTGGGTTCAAAATAGCTCGAGTCCACGTTCTTCGTCGTGTAGTAGAAAAGATTGCCCATCCTCACGTATAAAGAGGACTCGCCCTTCTCACCCAGGAAATCGAGGTCTACTTCTTCCATGGTGAAGAATATCTCGGAGAAGACCCTCAGGTCCTCCTTGGAGAACCGATAGGAGTCGAAATCGAGCTCTTTGAGTACGCCGAGTTCTGCCAGGATGTTGTTCATTCGCTGCTCTATCCTCAGGTAGTCCTCCTTGTCCATGTCCTCATGTTGAAAATCCTTTATCTCCTGGAGTGTACTCGGTCCCTCCCTATATTGGATCTCGTCACCAGGTCTTTCTCCTATCCCTATGACCGGTTCGGAGTCCTCTTTATACCTGTCTATCACCGGTGAAGAGATGATAGGGCTTGCGTTTATCCAGAATACATTTTTCGAGAACATCTCCTCGCTACATTCCTCACAGATGAGGTAGACGTCTCCTATGCTCTTTGCGCACCGGACGCATTCCCCTATCATCGTGGGTCCATATCCCTCACATAATAAAAATATTACTTATAATCGTCGATAAAGACTCGTTTAAACTGCTCAAATCTCTCCTCTTCGATGGCATCCCGGGCCCTTCTCATGAGTTCAAGTAAAAAGTGAAGGTTGTGAACGGTAGTCAGCCTCATCCAGCTGAGTTCTTCCGCCCTGCAGAGGTGGTTGATGTACGCTCTGCTGTAATTCTTGCAGGTGGGGCAGTCGCAGTTTTCATCGATGGGACCGTATTCCTGCTTGTGAACGGACTTTCTTATGTCTATCCTCCCTTTTTTAGTGAAAACGCTGCGGTGCCGGGCGTTCCTGGTGGGGTACGCACTGTCGAAGATATCCACGCCTCTCTCTATGGATTCCAAGAGTTCGACCGGTGAGCCCAGTCCCATGAGGTATCTCGGCTTGTTAGCTGGGTAAACGTCATCGGCGATCTCTAGCATCTGGTACATCTCCTCTCTAGGCTCCCCGATGGACAGGCCGCCAACGGCGTAGCCCTGGAAACCGACATCCACCATATCCCTGCAGCTCTTTCTTCTCAGCTCAGGTACCGTCCCCCCCTGTGATATGCCGAAAAGGTTCATCTCTTCTCTCCTGCATCTCTCCGCCCATTTCCTGGTTCTGCGCACGGATTTCTCCAGTTCTCCCCTGTCAGCGGGGTAAGGCGGGCAGTGGTCAAGGCACATGGCCACATCAGGACCGAGCCTCCATTGGTTTTTTACACATTCTCTGGGAGTCATCTCGTACTCATCACCGCCGGAAGTGAATCTCAGCCGTTCATCGTTTATATCCTGATCGAAGTCTTTCCTGATCATCTGGAAGCCGCCGGAGTCCGTGAATATGACACCGTCCCAGTTCATGAACTCGTGCAGCCCGCCGGCACTTTCTATCACCTCGATACCCGGGGCCATGAGCAGGTGGTACATGTTTGAGATGACCGCCTGGACTCCCAGTTCTTCTAGATCCTCTGAGGTGAGTGTTTTCACGGCTCCCTTGGTGGCAACGGGCATGAATAACGGTGTTTTCGCCTTTCTACCGTTTACAGTCAACTGCCCGCTCCTGGCACTTTTATCACTCGAATTCACATCGAACTCCAACATCACTTGCCCTCCATCAGCATGGCGTCCCCGAAACTGTAGAATCTATACCTTTTTTCAATGGCCTCCCGGTAGGCGGAGAGTATTCTCTCCCTCCCGACGAATGCACTCACCAGCATGAGCAGCGTTGACTTGGGCAGATGAAAATTCGTCAGCAGCATGTCCATACTGGATTGGAACTCGTATCCAGGGTAGATGAATAGGTCGGTCCAGCCCCTCTGTTCTTTTACAACACCGTCTTTGGACGCACTCTCCACCGCCCTCACCGTGGTGGTCCCCACTAGTATGACCCGTCTCCCGTCTTCGTTGGCTTCAGTGATCGCCTGTGCAGTTTCTTCTGGTACGGCATAGTACTCCTCCTCCATGTGGTGCTCTTCGATCTCTTCTTCTCTCACCGGTAAAAACGTTCCAGGGCCCACATGTAAAGTGATATCGTACACGTCCACGCCCTTTTCCTTTATCCTATCTAACATATCTTCGGTGAAGTGCAGACCGGCGGTGGGTGCCGCTATGGACCCCTCTTCATCGGCGTAGACCGTCTGGTACTCCATGGGTGAGTCTATCTCTTTTTTGATGTAAGGCGGCGTGGGCATCTCCCCGTACTGTTCCATTATATCTTCTGGATCGTCGCAGTCGAGTACGAACCTGCCGCCCTCTAGGCTTTCAACTATCTCGAAGGTATGGTCGTCGACCTCCAACTCCCTGCCCACCTTGATATTGCTCCCTTTCACCAGACACTCCCACCCGTCCAATACCTCCCTGTGAAAAAGTATCTCAACCTTACCGCCGGTGTCCT
>JAHENW010000031.1 GCA_018610025.1 Thermoplasmatota archaeon | reverse complement strand
TAGGTTACGTTATCCTGGAATCTGGCCAAGAACCATCTGATGAACTCGCAAAAGAATTGAGAGCCCACGTTGGAGAGATCATAGGACCGATAGGTAAACCCCATACGGTGAGATTCACAGAAGACCTGCCCAAAACAAGATCCGGTAAGATCATGAGAAGGATACTCAAGAAGCTGGAGAAGGGCGAAGAAGCCGGCGATACATCGACACTGCGGAATCCCGAGGTCGTAGAAGAACTCAAAGACCGTGTAAACGAATAAACCCCTTTCCTTTCTCTTACTTTTCTACTTTTTATCTTCCCTGTTCTACATCCAGGTATGAACTAGCTCTTCTCAACTGTTCATCGTTACCCAGCAGTATCACGGTATCCCCTGGATTCACTTTTTGATCCGGTTCAGGGTTCGGATACTGTTTCCGTTCGCCCCCATTATCTCCCTTCACCCTTTTGGCGATACCGACCAGAGATGCGCTGGTCTTCTCCCTGATCCTACCTGCCAGCTTCTTTACCGTATCCCCTTTACCCTCCTTCATCCTGAACTCCTGCAGGTCATATCCCTGTTCATCCGTGGCAGTGGTGATATCCTCGATGAGGTCGGCAACGTCGGGTTCGAAGGCGGCGCTAGCGATGAGTCTGCCAGACATCTCGAAGGGGGTGGCAACGAAGGTGACCCCGGCTATCTCTAGTGTCTCTTTCAACTCGCTCCTGTCGGTCTTTACTATTATCCTCGCATCTTCGTTAATCTCTTTTATGTGAAGAGCCGTTATCAGGTTCTTGCTGTCGTCGTTCATGCACAAAATCACCACGTTGGCCCTGTCCACTCCTGCCTGCTCCAGTATCTCCATCTTCGAGGGATCACCGTAAATAGGAAATATCTTCTTCTTGCTCCCCTTCCGCTTTATCTCCGGTATCTCATCCTTCTCTTCCGTTATCACAGCTATCTGCCTGTCATCCAAGAGTAATTCATCAAGCGCTACTTCTGATATCTTCGTCCAACCACATATCACGAAATGATCTTCAAATTTGCATTTATCCAAGCCGAACACCCCTGCTAGGTTCGATTCTACCACTAGAGATATTATAATGCTGCCCAGGTAGGCGTAAAGGATCACGCCAGTGCTGGCCAGGAAGACGGATATCGCCTTTCCCCCGGCTGTGGTAAGATGGATATCACCGTAACCGACCGTCGTCATGGTTACCAGAGACCAGTACATGGAATCAAAAAATGGTCTGCTCTCCGAGAGATAAAATAATATACCGGCGGTAAAGGCCAGTACTGCCAGGGTGAGGATCCCCTTGTAGGTCGACCTTATCAGTTAGCGTATATCCATCGACATCTAAACGAGGATATACGGATATAACTTTTTCTATTTCTCTTCAAGCTCACAGTTCAGGATGTAGACCATCCCGGCCATGTTCCTTTCCTTTTCGCTGATCGTAAAATGTTCTTTTAGAACAGAGTGTATATCTCTGTCCATGTGCGTTCGACCAAAGACTTTGCCGGATAGCATCATGAAGAAGAAAAAAGGCCTCACCCAGATACTTTGTGGCTTTCCGGTATCAAGCACTATCATCTTTCCATCCGGTTTCAATATCCTCGCGCACTCCGAAGCGGCCTTTTTCGGATCCGGTAGAGTGGTGAAAGTGAATGTAGCGATTATCCTATCGAACTGATCGTCAGGGAATTTAGAATCTTCGATATCGTCGTAAACCGCTCTGGCCTTTTCTCTTGATAGACCGGTCCTGGACAACCTTCCATTGGCCCTCTCTATCATCTTCCTGCTTATATCGGACCCGAGAACTCTTCCCCCATCGATCTCTTGGGCAATATCGGGGAGCAATCGACCGCTGGCCGCCCCGAGATCCAGTACCTCCTCGTCCCCCTGCAGGTCAAGGTATTCTACAGCATCTTCTCTCCACCTCCTCTGGGGTCTAGATACCAGTGGAAAGTTATCCACCAGGTCGTAAAAATAGGTCCATTTGTCGTATCGCGAGGCGACCTTCTCCTTCTTGTTCATCTTTTGTAGAAAGGTACGATTGTCAATAAATATTCTTTGGACGAATCCCAGTTCACCAGGGCATCACAAAACCGAGTCCAAAGTTCTGATAGATGATCACGTATGCCAGGATGTATCCAAGGATAGAGCCGGTGTTCAAGAGCGGCAGGCCGGCCTGGGGATTTCCCTTGAGCACGAAGCGGAGGAGTAAAAGCAGTCCGATGACGGCTCCAAGTATGCTGCAGATGGCTACGAGATATGGGCCATAGAGCCCGTACACGAAGACGGGAGGAAGGTTCAAGGTGGCGGATACTGGCAGGATACCAGGGATGATGATATCGCCGAGACCGATGAACATGGCGTCCCTTTTCTTGTCCTTTTCGACCTCCTGCATGATGCCCTCTTTCTCGTAAAAAGAGTAACTCAGTTTCTTTGGGATCACCAGCATCACCGGGACCTTCATCTTCATCACCCCACTGGCCAGGGAGACCATATGTTTGGTCTTGTACACTGAGATGAAATCGTAGATTGCCAGTGCGATGAGCAGGATAAAAACCGGCAGTATGTGGAGGCTCATACCGAATATCGCGGCGATACCAGCTCCCATTATCATGCCGATACCGTCGATCACATACCATTCTGGGAACTTGTAAAGAGTGTACGTTAAAGAGATACCAAGGATCATGGAAAGGATCAGCGGGATGTCCAGATACATACCCCCAACTTTCAGGAAATACGGTATTATCTTCCAGAGGACGGGATAGAAGACGTAGAAGAGGGTCAAACCGACTATGGCAAGTATAGCGTACTGAAGGAAATTGCCCTTGGAATACTTCATGACCCCCAGCATGGCGGCGGTCACGAGAACGATGGCCCCCACGTACAGCAGGGGGTTGAGAGGATCCTCCGTATCCTCACCGAAGGCCTTGTACTCCGACGGGTACAGATTTACCACTGAAAGGGCGGCCATGTGGGTGATTATCATTATACAGAGGATCGCCACTGCCGGAAGATATTTCTTTTTCACTTCACACTACCTCTCTACTACCGATGCGAAACCCAATGTGCCCTTGATCTTGTTGATCCTTATCTTCACCTTCTCACCTTTCGTAGTGCCGGACACGAATATGGTGTACTTCCCCTTCTTGGCCACACCGTCACCTTCCTTCCCTATGTCTTGGATCATCACTTCGTATGTACCCCCTTCTTCGATCTCGTCGGAATCTCCCGACGTATGGGCCTTCTTAACCTTCCCCTTTATAGGTCGATGGGCACCGCAGGCGTCGCACTTGATGAGTGTAACCCTGTCCTCCTTCACCAGGTGGGTGTCAGGACGGCCGCACTCGGAACAGAGAACGTATTTCTCTATATAGTCCTCCAATTTCTCCTCTATTTCGTTGGGATTTATCTTACCCTTGAAGACCACCCTGTTCTCCTCCATCTCACCGGCGGTACCGAGCTCCCTAAGTAGAAATTTTAACAGCTTCTGGGGTTCTCTATTAATCTTATCGGCTATATCCTCAAAATTCTTGACGATGGTCGTGTTCCCTTCTATGAGTGCGTCTACATCAGGGACGGTGAACCTCTCGTGAGATGAGATCTCCTCAGGCAGGTCTTCTTGAGCCCTACCCAGCAATTTATCGTAATCATACTCGTCTTCCGCTTCCTCTTTGTCTTCACTCATACTACCAATGGAACCAAAGTTTCATACTGTTTAAAAAGGTATTGGTCTCCGGGAGAAAATAAATTATATGAGGGAGATCATCAGAGGGGCAGTTATGAAGGATGAGGCCTTCGAAGTGGTCCCGATAGATCTGAAGTTCGTGAAGGCGTTCCTTATAAAGGGAGAAGAGAACATACTGGTTGACACTGGAAACCCAGGTCAGGCCGATGATATCGTTGAGAAGATAAGAGGGGAAGGTGTTGAACCGAAGGATATAGAGAACATCATAATCACCCATGTACATCCCGATCATGCCGGTTCCTTACCAGAATTGAAGGAAAGAACTGGAGCCGGAGTGGTCGTTCACGAAAGGGAGGCGGGGTACATAAAAAGAGGGGACTTCCTCGACGCACCGCCCAACGGTCTCAAGGGCAGATTCATGTCTTTCTTCCTCTCAGCATTCAGTGGAGAGAATCAACTGGACGGGACGGTCCCCGATATGCCGGTTAACGATGGTTTCGACCTTCGGG
>JAHENW010000030.1 GCA_018610025.1 Thermoplasmatota archaeon | reverse complement strand
TTCGAGATCTTGATAGAACCAGATGCGGTAGAGAAGTATCGCGGAGGAAAGGACGTCGATCTGGTGGAGAACATGCCGGTAGACAAGGTATTTACCGACGCCAAGAAGGGGAAAGAGGCTCCCCATGCAATGATAAAGAAGGTTTTCGAGACTGAAGATATAGGGGAGATAGCCAGATATATCCTGGATAATGGAGACGTCCAGATAACAACGGAACAGAGAAGGAAAAGACAGAAACAGAAGAGGAAAGAGATCGTAAACAGGATAGTTCGGAATTCCTATAACCCACAGAGCGGAACTCCACATCCCCCTGCTAGGATAGAGAACGCCATGAAGGAGGCCGAAGTCCATATAGATCCCTTCACCCCTGTGAGTATACAGGTGGAAGAGATCGTAGATGAGATAAGGTCTCTTATCCCCATAAGCTTTGAAGAGATGGAGTTTTTACTGACCGTAAGAGGAGATTTCTATGGCAAGTTATACGGAGAATTGAAGAACATGGGGAGGATAGAAAACGAGAGATGGCTCGACGATGGAAGATGGCAGGGTAGAGTGAAGATCCCCGCGGGTATACAGGATGAATTCTACGAAAAAGTTAACGATCTAACGAAAGGAAATGCAGAAATAGAATTGATAAGTGAATGATGTTGAGAATGATGAGAGAGAATAAAAGATATATTTTGAGGTGTTTAAATGTCAGACGAAAAAGATGAAAGAGAGATAATCCTTCCCGGTGAAGCGGTAGATGAAGATATGAAACCGGGTAGAGGTACTTTCAAAAGAGACGGACAGGTATATGCGTCGAAATTAGGTGTTAAGACATTCCGTTCGGGATACGTAAATATAGCCGCCCAGAGTGGTCGGTACGATCCCAGTGAAGGAGACAAGGTCATAGGAACCATAACCGATCTTAACCCGTCGGTATGGATGGTGGACCTGAACGCTCCATTCCCGGCGGTATTGCACGTGAATGATGTACCGTGGAGAGTGGAATACGGTGATACCAGGAGTTATATCGATCTAGGTGATGCGGTTCTGATCAAGATATCCAATGTCGATGAGCAGAAGAAGATCCAGGTCAAGATGGACGAAGAAGGTCTCAGAAAATTGAACAGTGGACAGATCATCGAGATCCCACCCTCACAGGTTCCAAGGGTCATCGGAAGGAACGGTTCCATGATCTCGATGTTGAAGAAATATACTGGATGCCGGATATTCGTTGGACAGAACGGCCGGATCTGGATAGATGGTAATTTAGAAGGACAGTACCTGGCCGTTAAGGCGATCCAGATGATCGAAAAGAAAGCCCAGGTTATGGGTTTAACAGATATTATAGAGAGTTTCCTCAAAGAGGAGACCGGTAAGGAATTCGATGATGAAGAGAAGGATGAAGATACTCCTCCCGAGGAGGATGAATGATTTTTTGGAGGTATTATTATGGGTAGTAAAGATATGGATTTGATAGATGAAGATGGAAAACGATTAGATGGTAGAGAATATGATGAATTAAGACCGATAAGCATAGAAGCAGGTGTTCTGAAGAGAGCGGACGGTTCAGCTTTTATCAATTGGGGTAAGAACAAGATAATGGCCGCCGTTTACGGCCCTAGAGAGATGCATCCTAGGCACGCCCAGGACCCGTCCAAGGCCGTGGTACAGGCGAGATACAATATGGCCGCATTTTCAGTACCGGACAGGAAAAGGCCTGGTCCTGACAGGAGATCGGTAGAGATAGGCAAGATACTCTCTGAAGCTCTAGATGAGATAATTTTTGTAGAACAATACCCCCGTTCGACTATTGACGTTTTCATAGAAGTTCTAGAGGCTAGTGCTGGAACCAGGTGTGCAGGGCTGACCGTTGCCTCTGTAGCTCTGTCCGATGCCGGGATACCTATGTCCGATATGATAGCCTCATGTGCAGCGGGTAAGATAGATGGACAGGTGGTGCTAGACCTGGGCAAGAACGAGGACAACTACGGCCAAGCAGACGTGCCGATAGGATTGGTCCCTAGGACGGACGAACTGACCCTCCTACAGATGGACGGAGATCTAACGGAGGAGGAATACGAGCAGGCCATGGAACTCGCCATGGACGCCTGTCATGATATATACAAAAAACAGAAGGATGCTTTGCGAGAGAGATATTCTACTGATCTGGAAGAACAGGAATTCGAAGAGATTCCTCAAGAAGGAATCGAAGAGGGGTGATCACCATGAAGGAAATCATATCGAATATAACGAAGGATTATCTTAACAGATTGATCAAAGAAGGAAAACGGATCGACGGCAGGGACATGCTGGAGTACAGGGACCTGGAGATAGAACCCGGTACCATAGGACCGGCCGAAGGTTCCGCTGAAATCAGATTGGGAGATACCCATGTGATCGTGGGTATAAAGATGGAACTGGGCGAACCATACCCAGACACTCCAGATAAAGGTGTTCTCACCACCAGTGCAGAACTCATACCTATGGCTTCGCCTCATTACGAATCAGGACCTCCCGGGAAAGATGCGACAGAACTTGCAAGAGTGGTCGACAGAGGCATACGTGAAGGAGAAGTCGTGGATACTAAAGACCTCTGTGTAGAAGAAGGTGAAAAGGCATGGGTCATATTCATCGACATCCACGTCTTGGACTTCGACGGGAACCTGATGGACGCCTCAGGTATAGGTGCCATGGCTGCACTGTTGGACGCTACGGTACCGGCTTCGGAAGAAGAAGAACTGGGCGATGATTATGAACTGCCCATAGAACACGTGGTCATCCCTACGACTTTCACTAAGATAAAGGACCAGATACTACTGGACTCACGGTTGGAAGAAGAGAAGGTGGCCGATGCTAGGCTAACGGTGAGCACCAACGAAGAAGGTAACATAGTGGCCATGCAGAAGGGGCTCAGCGGTGTCTTCTCGTACGAGGATACGCAGGAATGCATCAAGAGGTCCAAAGAGATCGGCGAAGAGCTGAGACAGAAGGTCCTTGATGTCAGTGAAAAGGACAAAGTATAAATAAACCGAATATAACCTTCCAGTTAAAGAGGTATCAAGATGGCAAAGAGAAAAGAATCCGGTAGCTCGGGCCGTTTCGGCCCCCGATACGGGGTCAAAGTGAGAGACACTACCGACGAGATAGAAGAGGCCATGAAAGAGGAGCATGAATGTCCTCGATGTCATCATGAAAAAGTGAAAAGAGAGAGTACAGGTATCTGGTACTGTGAAAAGTGTGAACTCAAGTTCGCCGGCGGTGCCTATAGACCCCGGATAGGAAGGAAGATCAAAAGTATGATCGAGGAGGAGGAATAGCTCATGTTCCGATGTGCCATCTGTGGAGAAAGGATCAAGGGAGATATAGACACTGTGGGTATCCAGTGTGAGAACTGTGGAGGTCGAGTATTCTACAAAGAAAGGCCCAACGTCAAGAAGGAGTTGAAGGCTCGATAGTGATGAGAAGAGCCTACATCCGCCTGGAGGAAGACAGTGAAATGAAAGATGCCCTTAGGGCCCTTATCCCGGAAGCTCAGGAAGATATGAAGAGAGTGAAGATAGATCTCTCGGTAGATCCGCCTGAGATAAACATCGAGGCTGAAGACACCCGGGCATTGAGAGCGGCTCTGAATTCCTACCTTACATGGCTGGATATCACTGAGAACATAACAGAAGAGTATGGAAATTGAATGAAGATAAAAATGAAATCATATTGGAGGTATTAATATGGGAATGTCTCAAGAAAACATACAGGAAGAAATCCAAAAGGCGCAGCAGATGCAGCAACAGTTACAGCAGATCAGTACCCAGAAGCAGCAGTTGGAGATGAACAAGAACGACATAGAAAAAGCGTTAGAGGAGATCGAAAGACTCGATGAGGACAGCGCCCTCTACAAGAATATCGGCGATGAGATCCTCATAGGGATCGAAGATCAAGATGAACTGGTCGATGAATTGGAAGAAAAGAAAGAATCCGCAGAAGTGAGGATAGATTCTCTAGAGAAGAAAGAAGAGAAGTACAAAGAGAACTTCCAGGAGCTACAGCAGAAACTCAGCACACAGCTCGGCGGGATGCAGCAGGGACCTAGCGGCGGTACGTAGATGAAACTGGGAGAGGGGGGAAAGACCCTCATAATCTCCCATCAAAATGCTGATGCCGACTCCATAGGGAGTGTATACTTTCTTTCTAGAAGGTATAACGGCACGGTCCTGCTACCGAACGGACCCGATAGAGTCGGTAAAAAACTTTTAGAATTTTTAAATTTAGAGGTCAAAGACCCTAGTTCCGTAGAGATGGACGATTATGATAGGATAGTGGTGGTAGATACCCCTACACCTGAGCAACTATTGCCCATCGAATTACCTGATGAGGGAACAACAATCATCGATCATCACGATACGAACTCATGGGATGAAGAGGTCTTCTATAAGAACAGGACATCATGTGCCGAGATAGTATTTGAGCTGATCGGGGCAAAGGACCTGACCAGGAAGGAGGCCGTGGCTCTGGGTAGTGGTATAATAACGGATACCTCTGGTTTGAAGAGAGCTCGTAGCGATACTCTTACAACGCTAGCACAGGTCCTCGAACTGGGTGACATAGATCTTCCAGAGATATTCGATATAATCTATCACGACAGGAACTATTCTGAGAACGTCTGTCGATTGAAGGGAGCAGAACGTCTTTCCTTCAGAGAGGTGAACGGTTATCTGGTGGCCTGGACGAAGGTAGGTTCCTTCGAATCTTCTGTGTCCAACTCTCTGATCGCCCTCGGGGCAGATGTCGCCTTCACCGGCTCCCAAAGAGGGGGGGACCTTTTGATATCGGCAAGGAGTAAGAACGGTTTGATGGAGAAAGGACTCGATCTGGGCAGTGTAGTAAAAGAATTGACAGAGGATATTGATCGACTCAATGGAGGGGGACATCCCGGTGCTGCGGTTTTAAAAGGTCAAGGTGACGTGGACAGGATGATCACTGAGCTGGTGGATAGAGTGAGTGATTGGGTCAGAGAGAAAAGGATAGAGAGAAAGAAAGTCTAAGGATCACAATCTCTCCTTGAGCCTTTCGTAGTTCTCCGGATTGTCGTCGAAGTATTCCCTTACCGGTTCTAGAAGTTCAGCTAAGGAAGTAGAGACTCCCTTTTTCAGATCTGCTGGATGCAGTTCATCGTTTACGAAATCGTCCTCGAGTTCTTCGTAACTTTCATAATGCAGATCTCCACCCCATTTCTCTTTTCTCGGGATGTGAAGTTCGCCCATCTCGGGGAATATGATGTATCTGCACAACTGCAGCACAGGGTTGCCTTCAGCCTCCTGTGGGCAGAAGGCTCCATGGATCTTATCTTCTATTTCCTCGGGAGAATCGTGGATGAATATGCATGATTCGGGATCGCTCTTGCTCATCTTCCCCTCGATAGCCGAATCCATCCTGCCGCCGCCCTTTAGACCGGCCAGGATGGGGGTATGAAGGGCTATAGGCTTTTCCCATCCCATCTTCTCCGCCGTATCTCTAGCCAGCATGTGAGCTCTTC
>JAHENW010000029.1 GCA_018610025.1 Thermoplasmatota archaeon | reverse complement strand
TTATCTTTATCTCGAAGGAGAAGTCGGTATCTAAGATGTTCTCTCCGAGGAAACCTTTCTCTTTTGCCTGCTCGATGGCTATATCGAGTCTTTTCAATGCCAGGGGATATTCAGCACGACAGTAGATGTAGGCCTCATCGGCTCCGGTTGCATAGGCACCGATGATCATGCCTTCTAGTACTGCATGCGGATCCCCCTCTAGAACAGATCTGTCCATAAAGGCCCCTGGATCTCCTTCATCAGCATTACAGATTAGATATTTTTTATCTCCTTCAGCATTTCTAACGAACTGCCATTTCACGCCGGTCGGGAATCCTGCTCCACCCCTGCCCCTGAGATTGCTCTCCTTTATCTCATCGATGATCTCCTGGGGATCCATCTTCAGTGCCTTCTTCAGCGCTTCATAACCGTCCTTTTGAATATACTCCTCGATTTCCTCTGGATCGATGACACCACTGTTCCTAAGGACGACCTTGTGCTGCTTGGAGAAATAATCGTAATCTTCATCAGGTGAAGAGACCAATTTTTCTTCATACGGTACACCATCTACCAGATGCTGTTTCACCAAATTTTCTACATCCTCTACATCTAGATTACCGTATGTATAGGTGCCGTCATCCTCTTCCACCTCAACGATGGGCTCGTTGTGACACATCCCTATACAGCCCACCTTCTCCAGATCGGCTTGAACATCCAGGTCTTCAAGATCCTTTTTCAGGGCCCCGTAAACTTCCTCTGCACCTGCGGCTATACCACAGGAAGCGTATCCAATCTTGACTTTAGGCATATTGATGTCTCCTTTAAGAGGTCCTAATACTCATCATTTTTAATTCTCTCGGTACTTTTGGAGTGCGTTCTTCAATTTGTCCCGGGTGAGGTTGCCGTGTGCGGTATCATCCACCATTATAACGGGAGCTAAACTGCAGCATCCTAGGCAGGCAACCCTCTGTAGGGTAAAAGAGCCGTCCTCCGTTGTCTCTCCAGTTTCTACACCGAGTTCGTTCTCCAACGTTTCCGTTATGTTCTCCGCACCGTTCACGTGGCACGCGGTCCCATGACATATCTTTACCACGTGGTCGCCCAGAGGCTCGAACCTGAACTGCGCGTAGAACGTCGCCACCCCGTAAACCTTACTCTCCGGTAGATTCAGATGACTAGCTATCCTTTCCATGACCGGCCGCGGCAGGTAGCCGAACTTCTCCTGGCTCTCCTGCAGTATCGGTATCAGGGAGCTCCTTTCAGAAGGATACTTCTCAATTATCTTCTCTATGTCTTCCTCAGGGACGACTACCTCTGCTTCAGCCGGTATCTTCACTTCGTATTCACATTTGGGACAGGTAGTGTAGTACTCGCTCTCTCCCTGGTAATCCCATTCATATCCACAACTTTCACATTCCAGCTTCATTTTATCACATATATCTTACAATTCAGAATAATTCCAATTGGATTCTTCCATCACTTCTTCTATCTGTTTGTATATCTCCAAGTCATTACTAATCTCCTTAGCCTTCCCCTTGACTTTTTTCTTTAAAGAATTGAATTCCTCCTGGTCGTACTTCAAGAACAATTCCCTGACATCCTCGGGTTCGTCACATTCTGCCAGTTCTCGCATGAACTCTTTTTCTTCACTGTTGAATGTCTTGCTCTCTTCTCCAGGAGGGATCACTTCCGCCTGTGCGGGCATCTTCTTGACTTTCTTTTTCTCGTCCTCTTCAGAGGGAACTACCTCTGCTTCCGCCGGTATCTTGACCTTATATTCACATTCTGGACATCTGACGTAGGTCTCTCCTTCTCCCTGGTACTCCCACTCATGCCCACAGCTTTCACATTCCAGGATCATGGTAACACCATAAGAGCCGTTTCAAAGCTCTTGGTATTCCCAGTTGACCCGTTCCAGCAGATCTTCGACCTGTTCATATGTTTCTAGGTCATCGCGCATCTCTTTCGCTTTTTTCTTCACCTTCTTTTTGATGGTGTTGAACTCCTCTTGGTCGTATTTCTTGCAGACCTCTTTTAAGTCCTCTTCATCTTCGCACTTAGTCATCTCCCTGATGAACTGGTTCTCCTCTTCGCCGAACCTGCCTATCTCGACATCAGGGGGCACAACCTTCGCTTCCGCCGGTATCTTGACCTTATAGTGGCAGTTAGGGCATGTGGCATAGTAGTCGCTTTTTCCCTGGTAATCCCACTCATATCCACAACTTTTGCATTCTAATTCCATTTTTACTACCTACTACTACCTAATGAGTATTTTTATTTAAATTCTGTTATGAAAATTGCGGAATGATAAAAAATGTTGAGGAAGAGGGATTAAAATATCATAATTTCTCATAAATTTTCATCATCTATCATAAAGATTATAATCCAAGACTTCCATTGTTTCTCTTATAAAACTACGTAGTCAAATAAAATGGGGTTATTGAAGTGGAGATCGAAAAGAGATATGTTGGGATATCCGAGGACAGAGAGGAAGATTTTGACCTTTCCGTTTACCAGGACGAGCGATGTGAGAATAAGGTAAAGAACATCGACTTTGGTCCTATAAAACCGGGAGAAGAGAAGATCAAGTGGTACTGGATAAAGAATACTGGGGAGGCCTATCTACCCGAGGTGTATGTGGGTATGGGGATAATAAGCGAAGATGGGTGGGAAACGAGAGAGGACAGTTCCATAGAGGGTTCATTAGATGTCGGGGAGAAAAGGATGGTCGCCTTCAGATTGAGGGTTGGGGTCGACGTCCAACCGGGTAAGTACTCTGGATCCATCCCTATCGTCGTCTACGGAGACGAAAGTGAGATATGAAGCCAGGCCTACACAACTATCATTTCTTAATAACTCATAAGAACAATTAATCGTTGTGAAGATTTAAGAGGAAATAGGTAAACTTTTTATAAGCCACATTTTTACTAGATTGAGGTCAGTATATATGCATAAGATAACAGAAAAGGAAAGAATGAACGAGGAGATGACCAGGATAGAAGTCGAGGCCCCTTTGGTGGCTAAAAAGATCAAACCTGGTCAGTTCATCGTTATCAGGATGCATGAGAAGGGAGAAAGGATACCCTTGACTTTGTACAAGAAGGATGAGGAAGAAGGGACCATCCAGATGATATTCCAGAAGGTGGGTAAGAGCACCCATGAACTGGATACCTATGAGGAGGGGGACGAGATACTGGACGTTGTCGGTCCCATGGGTACAGCGGCAGAGATAAAGGACTACGGAACGGTCGTTTGCATAGGAGGGGGTGTCGGGACGCCTGAAGTCTTCCCTCTGGCTAAAGCACTCAAGGAGGCCGGCAACGAGGTGATCGTCGTATCCGGTTTTAGAACTAAGGACCTGGTTATATGTGAGCCCGAGATAGAACAGGACGCCTGTGTGGACGAGCTTCATATAACTACCGACGATGGAAGCTACGGCAGAGAGGGCTTTACCAGTCATGTATTGGAGGAACTCATCGAAAGCGACAAGGAGATCGATTTGGTCCACGCGGTAGGTCCGCCGATAATGATGAAGGTCATCGCGGACATAACCGAGCCCCATGATATACCCACTAGGGTGAGCCTGAATTCCATTATGCTCGACGCTACGGGCATGTGCGGTTCCTGTAGGGTCGAAGTGGGGGGAGATATGAAACTAGCCTGCGTGGACGGGCCGGAATTCGACGCCCATGAAGTCAATTTTGAAGAATTGATGCAGAGGATAACCATGTTCGAAGAGAAGGAAGAGGAAGCCTTAGAAAGATGGAAGGAAGAACACGGGGGGTGCTGCCAATGAGCCCCGAAGAAGAGAGGATCAAGGTACCCGAAAGGTCCCCCGAAGAGAGGGTCAATGACTTCCACGAGGTCCCTCTGGGATATACACCGGAACAGGCCATGGAAGAGGCACAAAGGTGCCTAGAGTGTGCCAAAAGCCCATGTATTGGCGGCTGCCCGGTCGAGATAGACATACCTAAATTCGTCAAGCAGATAGCCGATGGGGAGTTTCAAGAGGCCCTCGAGACCCTTAAGGAATTCAACTGCATCCCGGCGATAACCGGTAGAGTGTGCCCTCAGGAAGAACAGTGTGAAGAGGTCTGTGTCATGGGGAACGTGGGTGATCCGATAAATATAGGAAAACTGGAGAGGTTCGTCGCCGATTATGCTAGGGAGAACGATCTAGAAGAAACACCGGAGATCGAAGAGACGAAAGAAGAAAGAGTGGCCATCGTCGGCTCGGGCCCCAGTGGGGTCACCTGTGCTGCTATGCTGGCCCAGAACGGTTACCAGGTGACCATCTTTGAAGCCCTGCACGAACCAGGCGGCGTGCTCAAATACGGTATCCCGGAATTCAGACTGCCCAACGATGTCATAGACCATGAATTGGAATATCTAGATGAACTGGGTGTGGAGATGAGGATGAACAGGATCGTCGGTCAGAACATCGAACTGAAAGAGCTGAAAGACGAACATGATGCTATATATGTGGCCACCGGCGCTGGATCGCCGAGATTCCTCGGGTTTGAAGGTGAGGACCTGAAAGGAGTTTATTCAGCCAACGAGTTCCTGACCAGGATAAACCTCATGAAGGCCTACAAGTTCCCGGAGTACGATACACCCATAACGGATATGGAGAAGGTGGGTGTCATAGGAGCAGGGAACGTGGCCATGGACGCCGCTCGATCGGCTCTGAGGATGGGCGCCGAGAGCCATATACTGTACAGGAGGACCACCGAGTGGTCTCCTGCCAGGGACGAAGAGGTAGAGCACGCTAAACAGGAAGGGGTACAATTCGATACCCTGTGTAACCCGAAGAAATTCAAGGGTGATGAAGACGGGTGGCTGGAGGAGATAGTGCTTTACGAGTGTGAACTAGAAGAGCCCGGTGAAGACGGTAGACCCAGTCCGACGGTGCTGGAGGATACGGAGCACAGTGAAGAGTTCGATACCGCGGTCATAGCCATCGGTCAGCAGCCCAACAAGGTGTTCTACGAGAACGCTGAAGGCGTTGACGTAAAGGAATGGGGCGGCATCATCATCGACGAAGATACTCGGATGACCACCGAGGAAGGTGTTTTCGCCGGTGGAGACGCGGTCTCTGGAGCCGCCACTGTCATACTCGCTATGGGAGACGGACGTGAGGCGGCCAAATCCATCATGGAATACCTCGAATGATAAAAAAACCTTTATCTCTCCCCTTACCTTTCTTACCCCATGGAACTCGAGGAAGAGATCGAAAGGTGTCATGATCGATCCTCCAGATCGGATTCAACTGAGCTAATATCAACGTGGAGTGAAAGGGAACTGGATGACGGGGAAAAGAAAGACGTTTTCTCCCTGATCTTCAGAACGAAAGGATGCTCATGGAGCTATAACCATGGCTGTTCCATGTGTGGGTACTACACAGATACCAATCCAGATATCACTGAGGACGATTTAAGGGAGCAGCTGCATACGGCTTTGGGTGAGTACGGGGGGGAAGATATAGTAAAGATATACACCTCTGGAAGCTTTTTAGATAAAAAAGAGATATCCCAAGAGATGGGTAGTGAGATCTTGAAATCCTTCGATGCGGAGAAGATACTGATAGAAAGCAGACCGGAGTACGTGAATGAGGATGACCTCACACATTATATCGATGTGGTGGATACGTTGGAGGTGGCACTCGGACTCGAATCCGCCCGTGATTTCGTTCTAGAGAACTGCATAAACAAGGGCTTCAGGTTCAGGGATTATGAAGAGGCTAGAGATATCGTTTTAGATATGGGAGCCAAGCTGAGGACATACCTTCTTCTGAAACCCCCGTTTTTAACGGAAGTGGAGGGGGTGGACGACGTACTGAATTCCATCGACAGCATATCGCCTCCGGAGCACATCATCTCCATAAATCCGGTCAACGTGCAGAACGGCAGTTCGGTCGAGATGCTCTGGAGAAGGGGGGGATACCGACCTCCATGGCTCTGGTCTTTGGTCGACGTTCTGACGAAAGTGAAAACCGATTCCACCCTGATCTCGTCCAAGGCAGGCCTTGGTTCAGATAGGGGAGCTCACAACTGCGGTGACTGCGACGATGATATAATACGAGCTATCGACGAGTTCAACCTGAGTCAGGACGAAAAAAGATTGAAAGAAAGGATGAAGTCTGTCGAGTGTGACTGTCGTCAGAGATGGAGGGGGGAAAAAGACATCGAGCCCTTCATGTACTACCGGGGCTCACCTGAAATACTAAGCGACA